>JAKAFI010000024.1 GCA_021818005.1 Acidobacteriota bacterium
CTCTCCGGGCCTGCCACCTACCTCGAGAAGCCGGTGACGGCCGAGAAGTTCGTCCAGGCCGTCGCCGCCGCCGTCGGCGTCGAGCTCCCCGAGAGCGGCGAGGGCGGGTCGGCGCAGGACGTGCGCGGCGAGCTGGAACGCCTGATCCGCACCGCCGACCCCGAGGCGCTGGCGCAGGCGCTGCGCGTCCTCAAGTCCGGCTCCTGACGGCGGCCGCTGCGGACGCGGGACCTTCGGCTCCTGGCGGCCGCGCCTGCGCCGTCAGCGCGACGCCGCGGCGGGCGCGGCTTCGCCAACCAGACGGCGCACCTCGACGAGGAGCTGCTCCGGCTCCACGGGCTTCTCCAGGTACCCCTCGGGGGGTGGCACCTGGGCGCGGGTGGAGATGAACTGCTGAAAGTCGCGCGTCACCCCGGTCACGATGACGACCGGGATCGCCCGGAGCGCCTCGTCCTCCTTGAGCCGGCGGTAGGTCTTCACCCCGGTCATCTCGGGCATCGTGATATCGAGCGTGATGAGGTCCGGCCGCCGGCGCGCGAGCTGCGCCATCGCCGCCTCGCCGTCGCCGGCCTCCATCGTGTCGTAGCCCGCGTCCCGCAGGACGGCGCTGAGGTAGGTCACCACGTCCGGCTCGTCGTCCACCACGAGAATCGTCTTGGCCATCTGACCCCCTTCCTCAGTGCCACTCCCAGTCGATGAAGCCGGGCTTGGCGTCCACCATGCAGTTGACGATCAGCTCGACCAGCCCGCCGTACAGGATCCGGTTCTTGTTCCACAGGTCGTAGTAGGCGAGCATGTCGCGGAACTGGCCCTTGCAGTTGCTGCACGGCGCGCAGATGTACTTGTTGATCGACGGGTCGATGCAGTCGGAGAACGCGTTGAGCACCTGCTCCAGCTTCTTCCGCCCGGAGACGTGGAAGCGCCAGTCCTGGAAGTTGTTCCCGCTCATGATCGCGAACCCCGAGCCGCCGCCGCAGCAGTAGTTGTCCACGCCGTGCGGCTCCATCTCGCGGAACTGCGGGCAGATCTTGCGCACGATCTCGCGCTGCGGCTCCACCACGCCCATGAGCCGGACCAGGTTGCAGGGGTCGTGCAGCGTGACCGGGAAGTCGTTCCGGCTCGGGTCGAGCTTGAGGCGATCGTTGAGGACGATGTCGCGCAGGAGCGTCATCGAGCTCTCGCGCGGGATGTTGAGGTCGCCGGTGAGGACGCGGTCGGCGATCACCGAGAGCGCCTTGTGCGCGTGGCCGCACTCGCCGAGCACGATCTTCTTCACGCCGAGCTTCTTGGCCGCCTGGGCGTGTTTGATCGCGACCCGGGCGAACTGGGCGTCGTCGTACCACAAGCCGTAGTTGATCGAGTCGTAGCCGGCCAGCTCCGAGGAGAGCGTCCACTTGATCCCGGCGGCGGAGAGGATCAGGGCGAAGGCGCCGGGGTTCTCGGGCCAGGCGAGGATCTCGCCGGCGTTGTGGATGAGGAGGACGTCCGCGCCCTCCACGTCCCACGGGGTCTCGACCTTGATCCCGGTGCGGTCCATCATGTCCTCGTCGATGAACTCGATGTTGTCCTTGACGACGAGGGAGCTCATCCCGGTCGAGGACCCGACCTTGAGCTGGAGGACGGAGCCGTTGTCGTGGCACTCCTTGGCGTTGATCCCCAGCTCCTGGCTGAACAGCTTGCGCAGCTCGTGCGCGACCAGGCCGTTGTCGGCGCCGATCGGGCAGGTCTGGGCGCAGCGCCGGCACAGGTTGCAGCGGTAGGCGAGCTCGGCCAGGCGCGCGACGAGCGGCCAGTTGATCTCGATGTCGCCGTGCTGCCACGCCGAGAGCGCGCCGCCGTGCTTGACGCTCTTGAAGTAGAGCCGGCGCACGATCTCGGAGCGGAACGTCGGGCGGTAGAGCTCGTTGCCGCCGCTCGCCTCGAAGATGTGGCAGGCGTCCGAACAGGTCTGGCACTTGGCGCAGTGCTCCATCGAGAGCAGGAGCGGCTGCAGGAACGTCCAGTTGTTCTCGCGGGTGAAAAGCTTGTCGAGGCCCGCGAGAAACTTGCGCACGAGCTCGTTTTCCTCCTCGGGGCTCTTGGGCTGGGGGATGTTGATCGCGCAGGTGTCGTCGAGGCCGCACTCCACCGAGCCGGTGACCTTCTCCGAGAGGACCGCCCAGGCGTGGTCCTTGTCGGGCGAGTCGAGCGGCACCGGGAGCGGCATCAGGTCCTCGTTCTCGAGGTGGGCGAGCGGCTCCCGGTCGCGCCGGGACATGTCGGCAAGCTTGATCCGTTCGGTCATTTCTTCGCCCCTTCCCAGGGGTTGGTGGTGGCGATCTCGGCCCACGACCGCTTGCCGTCGGCGCCCACGTGCGCGGCGGACCACGTCGGCCGGTAGGTCAGGTACTCGGTGAGCTTCGCCTCGATCGCGCTGCCCCGCAGGTTGACCTGGTCGTTCCAGCGCACGGAGTGGTAGGTGAAGTACTTGCCGACGAAGTGCGCCATGTGGGTCAGCGGGATGTACGCCGCCAGCAGCGCACAGAGCACGAGGCCGGCCCCGAACAGGGCGGGCACCCGCAGCGCCGTGTCGAACGTCAGCAGCCCGCGGACGACCGCGACCGCGCCCGGTTCCTGCGGAGAGCGCAGCGCGAACCCTGCGGCGAGGACGCCGAACGCCACGACGAAGAAGAGCAGGTTGAAGATATCGCCGGGGGTGGTGTAGGTCTTCAGCTCCGGATCGGTGAGCCGCCGGTGCAGGAGCGCGATGGCGCCGGTGACGGCGAGCGCGGTGCCAGCCACGCCGCAGGCCGTATACAACACGTGAAGCAGCGCTGCGAGCGTGCCCGCCATCACGGCCGGAGCCGCGAGCCCGCCGACCGCAGCTACCAGCACGAGCCCGCACGTGCCCGCCAGCATGTAGAGCCCGAAGTGGAACGGGAACGAGCGGATCCACAGCTTGCGGTTGTGCTCGCGCAGGGCGTTGAGGAAGAGCATCTCGGGCACCATGACCCGCAGCTCGCCGGCGAGGTTGAAGCGGCGCCGGTGCGTCCACCAGTCCTTGTCCTCGAAGTAGGAGCCGCCGTGCTTGACCTTCTCGGGGTCCTCGTGGGGCACCGGGTAGAGCTCCCAGCGCAGGTGGATCGGGGTCCGCGCGTACATCCAGGCCCGCACGGCGGTCGCGACGACGAAGACGATGGCGCCGGCGCACAGCGCGGCGTAGACGAGGACGCTCATCCTGCCACCTCCCCGAGGCGATGTTGGTTGCGATCGCGGCTCAATCCATTCGACATGCGAGTCCTTTCACAACCGGGGCAAGCATAGCGCGTTTGCGAGTGGCCGGCGAGAGACAGGGGATCGTGGATCGTGGGTCGAGCAGGGCGGTCGGTTAAGAAGGAAAAGGGAAGAGGGAAGAGGGAAGAGGGAAGAGGGAAGAAAACGACACGGCGCGACGAAGCCGTGTCGTTCCTCTTCCGTCCTCCTCTTTCCCTCTCCCGCCGTCGAAGGCAGGCGGACGGTACTACGACGCGCGCTTGAGGGCGGTGCACACCGAGGCGCAGATCGGGCCGCCGATGTTGAACGTCGCGGCGACCTTGGCGTTCGGCACCTGCAATTCGGACGGCACCTTGCCGAGGAGCTGCCACGCCGCCCAGCCGATCATCGCCACGCCGGTGGCGCCGATCGGGTGCCCCTTGGCGATCAGGCCGCCCGAGGTGTTGATCCCGCACTCGCCGCCGACGGCCGCGCGGCCGTCCACCCAGTACTGCGCGCCCCGGCCGGCCGGCGCCTTGCCCAGCACCTCGGCGGCGAGCGCCGCCATCACGGTGAAGCAGTCGTGCACCTCGGCGACGTTGACGTCGGCCGCCTTGACGCCGGCCATCGCGTACGCCTTGTTCATCGCGGCGTAGGCGCCGGCGGGGTGGAGGACGTCGCGCCCTTCCTTCTTGAGCGGGTCGGTGGCCTGGGCGTAACCCGCGATCTCGACGGTGTCGGCCCTGGCGACGCCGAGGCGCTTGAGGCCCTCCTCGGTGGCGACGATCATCGCCGCGTAGCCGTCGGTGATCTGCGAGCAGTCGTACGTCTTCAGCGGCAGCCCGTCGACGACGTAGCGGTTGATCCCCTCGATCTTCATCGCCTGCTCGAGGGTGATCTGCACCTTCTGCATCTGCGCGTACGGGTTGAACTTCGCGTTGCCGTACTCGTTGACCGCGATCTGCGCGAGGTGCTCCTCCTTGACGCCGTAGGTCTTCATGTAGAGGTCCATGACCTCGGCGAAGAGGTGGGGGAAGACGAACACCTTCCCGGGCCGCTCGTCGGGGTGCGAGAAGTACCCCAGCACCTCGCCGATCAGCTTGCCGTCCATCTTGCCCTCGGTGTCGCGCATCTTCTCGTAGCCGACCGCGATCCCGACCTCGCCGTCGCCGACGAGGAGCTTGTGGATCACCGAGAGGATCGCCTGCCCGCCGCTGGCGCAGGCGTTCTCCACCGACTCGATCGGCTTGGCGCCGAGGCCGGGCACCATCGCCATCAGTCCGGAGAGCAGCCCCTGCTTGTTGAGGGAGATGTTGCAGACGGCGCCGACCGAGCCGACGTCGATGGCGGCGGGGTCGGCCTTGATCTCGGCGCACACTTCCTTGACCGCGTTCGCGATGATCTCCGGCGGCTGGAGCCCCAGCAGCTTGCCGAACTTCGACTGGTGGTAGGCGGCGATGTAGACGGGTTTCCTCATGTTGTCCTCCCGGCGGATCGTGACGGCGTCGTTGCGCTCCGGCGCACGGCCGACCCGCCCATCATAGCGTGGCACCGCAGCGATGAAATCGAGGCACGAACGGACGAAGCGTTCCGGCTGCTCGACCACGAGGACGTGACCGCTGCCGGCGACGATCTCGAGGCGTGCGCCCGGGATCGCCGCGGCGAGCGCCTGCGCCGCCGCGAGCGGCATGACGGTGTCCTCCGCGGCCGCGAGGACGAGCGTGGGGCAGGCGATGGAGCCGAGCACCGGCCGCAGGTCCAGGTCCTCGATCGAGGCGAGCAACTCGGCCGCGGCGGCGAACCACCACCGCGGCAGCAGCGCGATCTGAGCCGCGCGGGCCGCCAGCTCGTCGCGGTGCCCGGCGGCGTACGCGGGCGAGTAGAACGCCGGCACGATGACCTCGCCGACCGCGGCCGCGTCGCGGCCGGCCGCGGCCTCGCGGCAGGCGCGCCCGAGCTCGCCGCCGCCGTTGCGGAGCGCCGGTGTGGCGACGCCGGTGGCGGTCGCCGCCACCAGCGAGGCGACCCGGTCGGGGCAGGTCGCGGCGAGGAGCAGCCCGACCTCGGCGCCGAACGACGTGCCGGCGACATGAGCGCGGTCGATCGCCAGCGCGTCGAGGAGGCCGACCAAGTCGGCGACGTGGCCATCGAGGGTCCGGTGCGGCGGTTCGTTCGAGCGCAGCTGGCCGCGGAAGTCGCAGCGCACGACACGGTGGTGGGCCGCGAGGCCTCCGATGATGGGGTCCCACGACGAGATGCTCATCATGCCGCCGTTGAGCAGCAGCAGCGGCTCCCCGGTGCCGTCCACCCGGTGCGCCAGCACGGCTGCAGCGCTCATGGCGTCGTCTCGGAGCCCGGAGCCCGGAGCCCGGTGCCCTGCATTTGAGCGTAGCGGGCGGCCAGCTCCGCCTTGACGACCTTGCCGTACGGCGTGCGCGGGAGCTCGTCCACGAAGATGAACTCCCGCGGGATCTTGAACTTCGCCAGCCGGCCGGCGAGGAACGCGCGCAGCTCGTCGGCGCTCGCTGCACGCTCGGGCCGGGCGACCACGAACGCGACCCCGACCTCGCCCCAGGTCGGCTCCGCCACACCGATCACGGCCGCGTCCTTGACCCCGGGATGGAGGAGCAGCTCACCCTCGATCTCGGCCGGGTAGACGTTGACCCCGCCGGAGATGAACATGTCCTTGCCGCGGCCGGCGATGGTGAAGTACCCGTCGACGTCGCGCCGCGCCAGGTCACCGGTGTGGAACCAGCCGTCGGCGTCGAGGGCGGCGGCGGTGGCCGCAGGGTTGTTCCAATAGCCGTTGCAGACGTGGGGGCCGCGCAGCAGCAGCTCGCCGACATCGCCAGTCGCGACCTCGCGCTCTCCGGTGTCGGTGAGCCTGGCCTCGGTGAACATCATCGGCGTGCCGATCGAGCCCTGCTTGCGCGCCGCGTCCTCGACCGTCATCGCGAAGCAGTTGACGCCGACCTCGGTGAGGCCGTACCCCTGCTTGAGCACGACGCCGCGCGCCCGGTACGCGTCGACGAGGTAGACCGGGAGCGGCGCGCCGCCGGAGATGAACCAGCGCACCGCGGAGAGGTCGGCGTGGCCGAACGCCGGGTCCTCCATCAGCAGCTTGAAAATCGTCGGCACGCCGAGGACGACGGTGCAACGCTCGCGCGCAATCGTGGCCCACACCTCGGCGGCGTCGAAGCCGCGGTGCAGCACCACGGTTCCGCCGATCGCGACCAGCGGCAGCAGGAAGATGCTCAAGCCCCCGGCGTGGTACAGGGGTGTGAACACCGGTGAGACGTCGTCGTCGCGCAGCTGCCACGACATCACCGTGTTGTAGGCGTTCCACGCGATCATGCGGTGCGGCAGCATCACGCCCTTGGGCCGGCCCGTGGTGCCGCTGGTGTAAAGGATGCAGTAGGTGTCCTCGGGAGAGACCGGGGTCCGGGGCTCGGGGTTCGGGGCTCGGGAAAGGAGATCGGCGTACCGGAGATCGCTGGGGTGGGCGGGGGCGTCGAGGGCGATCCAGTGCTCGAGCTCGACGAGGCCCCGCAACTCGCCGATGACGGCGGCGAACTCGCCGTCGTAGACGAGCGCGCGCATCCCCGAGTCGCGCACCATGTAGGCGAGCTCGTGCGCGGTCAGCCGCGTCCCGAGCGGCACCAGGATCGCGCCGCTCTTGCCGGCGGCGAAGAAGCTGTCGAGGAACTCGACGCGGTTGTGGGCGAGGATGCCGACACGGTCGCCCTTGGCCAGGCCGAGCCGGTCGCGCCACACCGCCGCGCAGGCGGCCGCGCGGCGGTCGAGCTCACGGTACGTGAGGCGCTCGCCGGTGGGGACGACCACCAGCGCGGTCTTCTCCGGCGTCAGCCGCGCGCGCTCGCCGAGGACGTCACCGTGCAGCATCGTTCCCTCCCTTCCCACGGCCCACGGGTGAGGAGTTGAGAGTTGAGAGTGAAGAGTCAGAGGCGGAGGGGAAAGAAGGGAAAAGGGAAACGGGAAGTGGGTAAAGGGAAGAGGTTAGAGGGTAGAGGGAAGACAAGGACACGGCCACTCGGGGTCTTGTCTTCCCTTTCCCCTTTTCCCTCTTCCTTCTTCCCGTCATCGTCCACTCTCCACTTTTCACTTTGAACCCTTCACTCGCTACGAGTCGCCAGTGCTTGGCGCAGCGCCGCCACAAGAGCGTCGGGGCACTCGATCTGGGGGACGTGGCCGCAGCGGTCGAGGGTGACGAGCGTGGCCCCCGGGATCGCGGCCTGCATGCGGCGCGCGTAGTCGAGCGGCATCAGGCGGTCGGAGGCGCCCCAGATCAGGCGTACCGGCACCCGGATGGCGCGCAGCTGCGACTCGTCGAGGACGTAGCCGCCCATCGTCCCGGCCGTGGCGGCCAGGCGAGCGAGCGGCCCCGTGCGTGCCTGCCGGACGATGTCGTCGATGACGAAGCCGGGAACGGGGGGGCTCCCCGGGTCGCGGGTCTGGGCGACCGACTCGCGCGCCTCGCGGCGATCGCGCGGCAGGATGCGGGCGGCCAGGTTGCTCCCCCGCATCGCCCCGCCGTCGATGCAGACGACCGTCGCGACGCGGTCCGGATGGCGCTGGGCCACGAGCATCGCGACCCAGGCGCCGAGCGAGTTGCCCACCAGCGCGACCCGCTCTCCCGGCGCGAGGGCGGCCAGCTCCGCCTCGACCCCGCCGAGGATCTGCGCGATGTCGATCGGCCCGCGCCGCGGCGCGCTGCCGCCGTGGCCGGCGAGGTCGGGGACGACGAGCGTGTGCGACCCGATCAGTTGCGGGACCACCTTGAACCAGGTGCCGGCGTTGTCGCCGGCGCCGTGGAGGAGCATCACCACGGGCCCGTGCCCGCCGACGAACACGGTCTGCTCACCGGCCGGCGCGGCGACGTGCACCTTGCGCAACCCCGCCGTGCGCAGCGCCGCCCGCGTCTGCCAGGCGAAAACGGTGAGCGGCCGATACCTGACCATCCAGGCGACCCACCCCCCCGCCGCCGCCACCGCGACGACGATGATCACCAGCACGACTCCGCGCATGCTCATGGCTCACCTGCGCTCTGCGCTACAGACTGTCCCTCTGACCACGGACCACGGACCACTGACCACGCTCGTCACGGCATGCGGAACGCCGCTCCGGCCTGGTTGTACCCGACCCCGGAGCCAATCATCACGACGAGGTCGCCGGAGCGGATCTTGCCCTTCGCGATCGCGTCGTCGAGCGCCATCGGGATGCACGCCGAGCCGGTGTACCCCCACCGCTCCATGATCGTGTGCGTCTTCTCCATCGGCAAGCCGAGGTCGGCCATCACCAGCTCGATCGAGGGCTTGCGCACCTGCGTGAAGACGATGAAGTCGATCTCCGAGACCGCGAAGCCGCCCTCCCTGGCGACGCGGCGGACCAGGCGCGGCCACCCCTCGTGGTTGATCTCGGGCGGGTAGCGGTCGAGGATCTTGACCGTCGTGCGGCCGGCGTTGACCGACGCCACCGTCGCCGGCTCGAACGTGCCGCCGGAGTAGATCCCCCAGTGGCGGTGGTACTCGCCGCCCGCCTGGGATGCGGACGCCACGAAACCCTGCGTCTCGCGCGGCTCGAGCACCGCGGCCCCGGCGCCGTCGCCGTAGAAGAAGATCATCGGGTCGTTGGGGTCGGTGAGCTTGTGCATCATGTAGACGCCGACCACGAGCACGACGTTGAGGCCGGGGTTGGTGGCGATCATCCCGGCGCCGATCGCGAGGCCGGTCGGGAACGACGCGCACGCGCAGCCGACGTCGAACGTGCCGGCGTTCTTCGCACCGAGCTTGTGCTGGAGCACGACCGAGGTCGCCGGCGTGATGTAGTCGGGCGAGTCGGTGCCGAGGATGACGAGGTCCACCTCCTCGGGCCTGCGCCCCGCGCGCTCGAGCGCCTGGCGCGCCGCGGGCAGCGCGATGTCCGAGGTCGCCCACTCCTCGGGGGCCCACCAGCGGCTGGTGATGCCGCTCGAGGCCTCCATCTTGTCGACGAACTCCGGCGCGGCCGCGTCGAACTTCGCCCGCAGCTCGTCGTTGGTCACTTCGCGTTCGGGCAGGTAGCGCCCGGTGGAAACGATGTTGGCGATTCTGGCCATGTGTGCCTCGATTCCAGGTCGTACGTCAAGAGGTCAAGGGGAAGGAGGGAAGAAGGTAGAGGGTAGACGGTAGAGGACAGACAAGAGGCGCTGGCTGGGGCCGGCCATCAAGGTCATCGTCGTCCCTTCGCTCTCGACCGGTGTCCCTCTCCCGTCTTCCTTCTTCCCTCTTCCTGTTTCTTCACGTTCCCAGGACGATGCCGCCGTCCACCGAGATCACCGCGCCGTGGACGAACGCCGCCGCGTCGGAGGCGAGCCAGACGTAGGCGTTCGCGATGTCCTCGGGCTTCCCCATCCGCCCGATCGGGGTGTGCGAGACCATCGCGTCGATCACCTTCTCGGGCATCGAGGCGACCATCTCGGTGGCGATGAAGCCCGGCGCGACCGCGTTGACCCGGATCTTGAACCTGCCGAGCTCGCGCGCCCACGTCCGCGTCATCGTGATCAGGCCGCCCTTCGTCGCGGCGTAGTTGGTCTGGCCGAAGTTGCCGTACAGGCCGACGACCGAGGACGCCGAGAGCACGACGCCGCCGCCGCCCGCGATCATGTGCGGCACCACCGCGCGCGTGGCCACGAAGACGCCCTTGAGGTTCACGTTGATGACCGCGTCCCAGGCCTCGTCGGTCATGGTGGAAACGACGGCGCCGTCCTTGACCTTGACGAGCTGCGCGTCGCGCACGATCCCGGCGTTGTTGACCAGCACGTCGATGCGGCCCCAGCGCGCGGCTACGGCCGCGGTCGCGGCCGTCACCGCCGCCGGATCGGCGACGTTGACGGACTGGAAGAAGCCTTCGCCGCCGTTGCTCTCGAGTTCGCGAAGGAGAGCGTCGCCCTTGTCGGCGCTCACGTCCCACGCCGCGACGCGGGCGCCCTCCTGCGCGAACCGCCGCGCCGTCGCCCGCCCGATCCCGGCCGCCGCGCCGGTCACGATGACCACTTTCCCCTTCAACCCAGTTTCGATCGACACACGTCCCTCTCTTTCCCTTGGAGAACGCTAACCCCGGACCCCGGACCCCTGACCCCGTCTCTTCTTTGGGGGCCAGGGTGGGGGTTCGGACCCCGGACCCCTAACCCCGGACCCCGTCTCTTCTTTGGGGGCCAGGGTGGGGGTTCGGACCCCGGACCCCTAACCCCGGACCCCGTCTCTTCTTTGGGGGCAGGGGCGGGGGTTCGGACCCCTGACCCCTGACCCCTGACCCCGGTCTCTAGAACGACCACCTCAAACCGACCTGGATCTCGCGGGCCGGAAGCGTCGCGCTGTACTTGCCGAACAGCGGGTTGGCCACGTACGAGGCGGTGGGGTTCGTGATCGTCGGCCCGGAAAGGTACTGCCCGGAGTTGACCGAGTTGACGTCGTAGTTGACGGTGTTGAAGAGGTTGAACGCCTCGGCGATGATCTCGAGCCGGTTCTCGCTGCCGAGGTTGAGCGTCTTGGTCAGGCGCAGCGAGACGCTGCGGTACGCGGGGCCGTCCTGCCCGTTGCGGCGCACGCCGGGGGCACGGTCGGAGTTGTAGCCGTCGCCGTTGTAGTCGTACCCCAGCCGCTTGGTCCACGGCTGGCCGGAGCCGTACTCGACGATCGGCGCGACGGTCAGGTTCCAGCCGACGTTGAACACGCCGGACACGACCAGGTGGTAGCGCTCGTCGGACTGGCCGCGGCCCCACTCGCCCTCGGGGTTCGCCGGGTCGTTCGGGTAGCCGGAGGTGTAGGCGGGGCTGAAGTCGTCGGAGAGGTTCTTCTTGTCGGCGAGCGTCAGCGACGCCGTGATCAGGTTGCCGCCCTTGAGCGTGCCGTTGAGGCTGAGCACCAGCGCCTTGTACTCGGAGTGACCGTCGTTGGTGTAGGTAGCGATATTGGTGTAGGCGGGGTTGATGCGCTTGTGTGTCGCGTTCCCCGACCAGTTGGTGTCGGTGACGAAGATCTCGTCGTGGCCCTTGACGTAGATCGCCTCGGTGTCGAAGAAGAGGCCGGTGTTGCCGAGCCGGGTGGTCCAGCCCAGGGTGGCCTGGTCGGCGTACGGGTTCTTGTAGTCGAGAGCCAGCATCGTGATCGATGGCTTCTGAAGCATCCCGGTCGTGGTCGGGTGGCTGGGGTCGAGCGCCGGGAAGACGGCGTGGCACACGTTCGGGTCGGTGATGCCCAGCCCAGGGCACAGACCCCAGTAGAGGGCCCCGTTGACCCGGCTGTACAGCGTGCGGCCGGTGAACCCGTTCTGCTGCAGCTCGGTGAACGCCGGAACCAGGAGGAAGCGGCCGGTGAAGCGGCCGACGCCGCCGCGCATCAGGTTGCTGCCGTCGCCGAAGATGTCCCAGTTGAAGCCGATGCGCGGCTGGTAGTTGTCATAGTCGCGCTTACGGCCGTTGGGGACCATCGGGGAGTGGAAGTCGGGGTTGTTGCCGTTGGTGTCGAGGTCCCAGCGCAGCCCGTACTCCAGGGTGAAGTTCGGCGCCGCGCGCCAGTCGTCCTGAACGAAGAGCCCGATGAGGTTCGTGTTCAGCTTCACGTCCGCGGAGCCGACGCCGTAGAAGTACATGATCGGAACCGCGCGCGTGTCGGTGAGGTAGAGCATGGTGCCGTTGGAGAAGGTCGGGATGTCGGACTCCTCGTTGACGCGCTGGAACGAGAACCCGGTCTTCCACTCGTGCGTGTCGCCGTACATGTGGGCGGTGTCGCGGATCTCCCACTGCGTGCCCTTGCCGAGGATGTCGCCGGTGGTGTTGGTGCCGGTCTTGAGCGTGTTGCCGCTCGAGAACCACTCCTCCATCGCGCTGGAGTTGGTCGGCTCGTCGTACTTCCGGCCGCCGACCTGGAGGTAGAGCTCGTTCAGGTAGTTCGGGCTTGGCGCGAGGGTGTGCTGGAGGGTGAGGTTCCAGTTGTCGCGGTTGAGCTGGTTCCCCCACGACTGGTCGGAGACGCCGCCGACGTGGAAGTTGTCCTCGCGGTAGCGCTCGTAGGTGAACTTGGCGGTGATGCGCTGGCTGTCGGACACCGAGTGGTCGATGCTGGCGAACGTCATCGTCTGGTCCCACGGGTGCGGGACGTCGGCGGCGAGACCCGCGTAGGCGCCGCTTGGGCGGAACAGCAGCGGCACGTCGTGGGTCTTGACGTACTCGCCGGAGAGGAAGAAGTGCGTCTTGTCCTTGACGATCGGTCCGCCGAGCGTGAACCCGTACTGGCCGCGGTCGAAGGCGGGATCCTTCTGCTCGAGGGCGCCCTTGGCGCGCAGTTGCTTGTCGCGGTAGTAGGCGAAGACCGTGCCGAGGAGGTTGTTGGTTCCCGAGCGCGTCACGATCGAGAGGGCGCCTCCCGCCGAGCCGCCGATCTCGGTATCGAAGCGGTTGGTGATGACGCGGAACTCGCTGATCGCGTCCTGCGAGAACTGCACCCGGGCGAGGCCGAGCGCCGGGTCGGTGAAGTCGACGCCGTCGACCATGATCGTGGATTCCGACGCGTTGCCGCCAGCGCCGATCACCGGGTCGCCGGAGATGAACCGGTAGCCGCCGCGCTCACGCTCGACGCCAGGGGCGATGAACGCCAGCTTCTGGAAGTCGCGGTCGGGCGTCGGCAGCATCTGGATCTGCTGCGGCACGATGTTGGTCGAGGAGTCGGTCTTGACGACGTCGACGAGCGGCGCCTCGCCGGCGACCGTGACGGCCTCGGTCTTGATCGTCGCCTGCTGCATCACCGCGTTGACCCGCAGCAGTTGCCCGACGTGCAGCTGCAGGTTGTCCTCGGCGACCGGGGAGAACCCGTCGAGCTCGAGGTGGATCGCGTACGTGCCGGGCGGCAGCGCAGCGAAGCGCGCCAGGCCCGCGGCGTCGGTGGGCATCACCCGCTCCAGGCCGGTGGCCGTGTTCGTGAGCTTGGCGGTCACGCCGGGCAGCGGCTGGTGGCCGGTGTCCGCGACCCGGAGCTCGATCTCCGCGTTGCTGACCTGCGCCGCGACCGGCCCGGCGAAGAGCAGGCCGATCACGCAGGCCGCCGCGACCGCGGCGAGCCGCGGCCGGGCGTGGTTGAGAAGCGTCCGCATCGTCATGGTGGTCTCCTCCTGGGGGCGTCGCGCCCCGATCCGAACAGAGCGTTGCACGTTGACAGTCGAAGGCTGACAGCTGACGTAGGGTCTCGCAGCGGCTGCTAACGGGGTTCGGAGCTTGCGGCGGGGCGATGGCCAGGGTGGGCGCCCGGCCGGGATCGGTCTCGAGGGCGCGGCCGCAACGGCCGTCGTGCGAACGCTGGCGCTGCCCTCGGTGCCTTGCTTCATCCTCGCCCTTCCTATAAAAAACGAACGATCGATATGTTTTACTTCGCCGACTTTAGACGCGTCCGAAGCTGCTGTCAAGTGGGTGCGCCGCGACGCGCCGCGGGCTGCGGCGGCCTGCGGCCGGCCCTCGGCGCGGAGGCCCGCCGCCACCGTACACTGAGGTCATGAGCGACGAGACAGGTCCCGTGCCGGCGGAGAGTTTGAGCGGCTTGACGAGCCAGGAGGCGGCGGAGCGGCTGCTCCGCGACGGTCCCAACGAGGCGGCGGAGGAGCGCCGGCACCCGCTGCTCGAGTTCGCACGGCACTTCTGGGGCCCGGTGCCGTGGATGCTCGAGCTGACGATCGTGCTCGAGTTCGTGCTCCGGCGCCGCGGCGAGGGGTTGGTGATCGCGGCGCTGCTCGTGTTCAACGCCGTGATCGGCCGGGTGCAGGAGGGACGGGCGCGCAACGCGCTCGAGATGCTGCGCAAGCGGCTTCAGGTGCAGGCGCGGGCGCGGCGCGACGGCGGCTGGAAGCTGGTGCCGGCGCGCGAGCTGGTGGTCGGCGACGCCGTGCACTTGCGGATGGGGGACGTGGCGCCGGCCGACGTGCTCGTCAAGGACGGCGAGCTGCTCGTGGACCAGTCGGCGCTGACAGGCGAGTCGCAGCCGGTCGAGATCGGTCGGGAGAAGCCGGCGTTCGCCGGTACGGTCGTGCGCCGCGGCGAGGCGACCGGGATGGTGACCGCGACCGGTACCCGCACCGTGTTCGGCAAGACCGCCGAGCTGGTGCGTCTGGCCAAGACGAGGAGCCACCTCGAGACCGTGATCTTCGCCATCGTGAAGTACCTGGTCGTCCTCGATGCCGTCCTCGTCGCCGCGGTGCTGGCGTACGCGATGCTGACCGGGCGACCGATGGCCGAGGTGCTGCCGTTCGCCCTGATCCTCCTGGTCGCCTCGGTGCCGGTGGCGCTTCCCGCCACCTTCACCGTGGCGACCGCGATCGGGGCGACCGAACTGGTCGGCGAGGGGGTTCTGGTCACCCGGCTGGCGGCGATCGAGGAGGCCGCCGGGATGGACGTGCTGTGCAGCGACAAGACCGGCACGATCACGCGCAACGAGCTGAGCGTGACCGCAGTGGTCGCGGCGGCGCCGTTCACCGAGGCGCAGGTGCTGGAGCGCGCGGGCGTCGCCTCGGACGAGTCGACGCAGGACCCGATCGACCTTGCGATCGTGCGCGAGGCGCAGGCGCGCGGCGTCGACACCGCGCCACCGGCCGGGCGGCGGTTCGTTCCGTTCGACTCCGCCACGAAGCGCTCGGAGGGGATCGTCCCCGACGGCGCCGGCGCGCGCCGCGTGGTGAAGGGCACTCCTGCCACCGTCCTGCCGCTGGCAGGGCCGGCGGGGGCCGCGCTCGCAGCGGAGGTCCAGAGGCTCGGCGCGCTGGGCGCGCGGGTCCTGGCCGTGGTCGAAGGGGACGCGGGGGAGGCCAGCGTGTTGCGCCCGGTCGGGCTGATCGGGCTCGCGGATCCGCCGCGGCCGGACGCGGCGGAGCTGATCGGCCACCTGCACGACCTCGGGGTGCGGGTCGCGATGGTCACCGGCGATGCTGAAGCCACCGCCCTGGTGGTGGCGCGTCAGGTCGGCATCGGCGGGCGCGTCTGCCCGGTCGAGGAGCTGCGCCAGGCCGCGGACGGCGTGCTCGAGCACGATGTCTTCGCCGGTGTGCTGCCCGAGGACAAGTTCCATCTCGTGCAGGCGTTCCAGCGCCACGGCCACGCGACCGGGATGACCGGCGACGGCGTCAACGACGCCCCCGCGCTGAAGCAGGCGGAGGTCGGGATCGCGGTCTCCAGCGCGACCGACGTCGCCAAGGCGGCCGCCAGCCTCGTCCTGACGAACCCCGGCCTCGGCAATGTCGTCGCGGCGGTGCGGACGAGCCGGCGGATCTACCAGCGGATGGTGACGTACACGCTCAACAAGGTCATCAAGACGTGCGAGATCTCGCTCCTGCTCAGCCTCGGCCTGATCCTCACCGGCACGTTCGTGACCACGCCGACGCTGATCGTGCTGTTGCTGTTCACCAACGACTTCGTCACCATGGCGATCGCCACCGACCGCGCGACGGTGCAGGCCGCGCCCACGCGCTGGCGGATCGGACCGCTGATGCGCACGGCGCTGACGCTGGCCGCGCTGATCCTGCTGCTGTCGTTCACCGTGTTCTTCGCCGCGCGCAGCGTTCTCCACCTGCCGTTGCCGCAGCTGCAGACGCTGATGTTCGTCCTCCTCGTGGCGAGCGGCCAGGGAACGGTGTACCTCGTGCGGGAGCACCGCCACTTCTGGCACTCGCGGCCGAGCCGGTGGCTGCTCGGCAGCTCGGTGGCCGATCTCCTTGCCGTGGCGACGATGGCGAGCCTGGGCATCCTGATGGCGCCGATCCAGCTCTGGCTGGTCGCGGCCACGCTGGCGTTGGTGGCGGTCTACCTCGGCGTCCTCGATCTGCTCAAGGTGCGCCTGATGCGCGCGGTCTGAACCGCGGCTCCCGGCCCGCGGCGTGATCAGGCGGTAGGAGCGGCCAGCGCGGCGTACAGCGCGAGCGCGGCTCCGGCAAGCGCGGCCGGCGTCCAGCGCGCCTGGGCCTGCGCCGCCGCCGCCCGGCCGGCGGCGGCGCGCCGGGCGGCGTCGCGCGCCCACGCCGCGAGCAACACGGCGAGGGCGGCGGCGTCGGTGGCGGGGTAGACCTCGCCGGTGACGCCCGGCTCGACGAGGTCGCGCACTCCCGGCAGGTCGGCCCCGAGCGTCGCGACGCCGCACCCGGCCGCCTCGGCGATCGCCCGGTGCGCGTGGTCGGAGCCGGCCGCCGGGAACACGAACACGTCCATCGCCGCGTACAGCTCCTCGAGCCCGGCCTCGACGTAGCCCGGGAAGGCGAGGCGGTCGCTCACGCCCAGCCGGCGGGCGAGCGCGTGCAGCGCCTCGAGGTGCGGCCCCTTGCCGATGACCATCCCCCAGACCCCAGGCGCGGCCGCGAGGGCGTGGATGAAGAGGTCGTGGCCGCGCCCGCGGTCGAGCTTGCCGATCGTGCCGGCGACGACGGCGCTTGCTGGGATGCCGAGGCGCTCGCGGGTCGCGCCGCGGCCGAGACCGGGGCGGAAGCGCGCCTCGAGCGCGACCGGCAGGACCCGTGTGGGTTTGCCGCGCAGCGCCGCCAGCCGCTCGAGCGCCGGGAGCATCGCCGAGTTGGCCAGGCCGAGCCCCGCGGTGCCGCGGAACAGCCAGCGGTGGAACGGGTCGGGACGCAGGTGCCCGAGGTGGTGGACGCCGCGCACCAGCGGCGCGGCCCCTCCCTTGAGCGCCTGGCGGGCGAGCAGGTGGTCGTGGGGCAAGTGGGCGTGGACGACGTCGCAGCCGGCGGCGAGCGCCCGCACGCGCGCGACCGCGGCGCGGACGTCGCCGAGCGTGCGCTCCTTGGCGAGGGCGGGGCGGCACCAGTCGAGGCCGCGCAGGCGCTCCTCGAGGTTGCGCCCCGGGCGGTAGGCGAAGATGCACTCGTGGCCGGCCGCGCGCAGCGCCTCGGTGAGCTGGAGGGCGGTGGCGGCGGCTCCGGTCCAGCGGTCGGCGGCCACGAGCTGGAGGACCTTCATCCGCGCCATCGTACCCGACGGAGGGCCAGGCCAGGAGTGAGATCTGAAGTAGGGAAGAAGTTAGACGGGAGAAGGGAGACGGAAGACAGCGGGCGGCAGACAGGAGACCCGGGCTACCGGTGATCCTTCGTTTTCCCTCTTCCCTCTTCCTTCTTCCGTCTCACATCCCATCGTATCGGCGCCTCCAGGCCGGGAGTGGTAGCATGCCGGCGGAGGCTGCCATGCCCGTCGACCCGCAGCTGTTGGAGATCCTCGTCTGTCCGGCGTGCAAGGCGGACCTGGAGCTGGTCCAGCTCCCGGCCGAGAGCTGCGTGATGCTGGTGGAGCGCTACCGGGAGAAATTTCGCGACGAGACGCCGCAGGTGCAGGACGGCCTCAAGTGCACCGACTGCCGGCGCGTGTTCCCGATCGTCAGCGAGATCCCGGTGATGCTGATCGACGAGGCGCTCCCGGCCGAGGGGTGAGGCGCGTTGGCGGAGCGAGCCTCGCTGCACCCCGGTCGCGCGACAAGGTGGACTGCGGGCGCGATCGTCGGCGCCGCGGCGACCTCGACTCGGCTGGGGATCTCGAACCCGCTGCTGGTGATCGCCGGGGTCGCGGCGTGGCGGGCATGGCGTGCGGGTGAGCTGCGCGGCCGCCCCGCCGCCCGCGTGCTCCTGCCGCCGCTGCTGCTCTTTGCGGTGATGTCGATCGCCTCGGCGGTGTTCTCGCTCGACCCGATCAGGAGCTTCGACAAGTTGCCGCGGCTGCTCGTGCTGCTGCTCGTCCCGCTCTCGGCCGCGGTCATCGACGGCGTGTGGTGGCGGCGCCTGGTCGCGAGCCTCGCGGTGGCGACCACGATCCTGGCGGTGTGGGGGCTCGTCCAGTACGCGCACGGCTACAACGACCTCGAGCACCGCATTACCGGCCCGCTCTCGAATTACATGCAGTACGCCGGATGGATGCTCCTCGGCGTCGTGATCACGTTTTCGGAGCTCGTGCTCAACCCTGCCCGGCGTTTCTGGCTGCTGTTGCCGCCGGTGCTGCTGGGCACGGTCGCGATCTTGCTCTCGTACACGCGGAACGCCTGGGTCGGGCTCGCGGCGGCCCTGCTGCTCCTCGCGGCGGTCTGGCGGCGCCGGCTCCTGCTCCTCTACCCGGTGGTGGCGCTGGCGCTCTGGTTCGTCTTCCCGCGCTCGGTGCTCGACCGGGTCGTCTCGGTCTTCGACCTCCGTCAGGCCTCGAACTACGACCGCGTCTGCATGACGCTCTCGGGGTTCCAGATGATCCGCGACTACCCTGTCACCGGCGTGGGGCTCGACATGGTCAGCCGGATCTACCCGCTGTACCGGCGCGACGACGCGCCGCGCTGGCGCGTCCCCCACCTGCACAACAACATCATGCAGATCGCGGCGGAACGCGGCCTGGTGGCGCTCGCCGCCTACCTCTGGCTGATGGGGGCGTTCTTCGTGACGACGTGGCGCGCGCTGCCGCGGCTGTCGGGACGAAGCCGGGCCGCGGTGGCGGCGTCGCTGGTGTCGGTGGTGGCGATTTCGGTCGCCGGCATGTTCGAGTACAACTTCTGGTTCGCCAACATCCAGTACCTCATGCTGGTGCTGATGGGAGCCGGGGTCGGACGCGTGGAGGAGGCCGGCGCGTGAGCGGGCGCACGTACGGCGTCGGCGAGCTGGTCCGCGAGGTGAACGCGGCGCTGCAGGGGTTCGGCGAGGTGTGGGTGCGCGGCGAGTTGTCCGGCGTGAAGGTGGCGAGCTCGGGCCACCGCTACTTCTCGCTCAAGGACGCCGAGGGGCAGCTCTCGTGCGCGATGTGGGCGGCGCGCGCCGATCGGCTGCGGTTCAAGCTCGCGGACGGGCAGGCGGTGCTGGTGCGGGGTCACCTCGAGGTGTACGCGCAGCGCGGCTCGCTGTCGCTGATCGTCGAGGAGCTGCAACCGGAGGGGGTCGGA
>JAKAFI010000293.1 GCA_021818005.1 Acidobacteriota bacterium
TCCGCGTCGTTGGAAGCGGCGGCCAGCGCCTCGTCGAAGTCGGCCGCGGCCCGGCCGAGGTCGCCGAGGCGGTAGGCGGCGCGCCCGCGCAGGAACGCCCACCGGGAGCGCAGCGGCGCCGCCGGCGGCGGCCCGTGCGCGAGCAGCGCCGCGGCCTCGCGCCAGGCGCCGCCGGCGAGCAGCGCCTCGGCCACGTCGAGGCGGTCGGCCGGGAGGGCCAGCTCACGGGTGGCAAGCCACGCGGCCGCGCGGAGGGCCGGAGGGTCGCCGATGCGCTCGCGAATGACGCGGAGCGCCGCGCGACCGTCGCCGGCGCGCACGGCCAGGGTGGCGGCGAGACGGCGCCGCAGCTCGCGCGGCAGCCCGGTGCGCGGCACCATCCGCACGAGCGGGAGCGGCATCGCCTCCCAGGCGGCCGCGAGCACGGCGGCGGCCGCGCGGCGCTGGGCCGGCGGCACGCGGCGAGCGAGCAGCGGCGAGACCCACGGCCACGGGTCGACGCCGGCGGCGAGCGCGGCACGACCGGCCTCGAGGCGCAACGCCGCCGCCAGCTCACCGGCGCGCGGCAACGCGCCGCGCAGCAGCTCGAGCGCCCGGCGCGGCTCGCCCAGCTCGCGCGCGGCGTGGGCGGCCGCGAGGGCGACCGCGGGCGGGAGCGGGTGCGGCCGGGAGGCCGCGGCGTCGCGGACCTCGACCCAGCGCGCGCTGCGGACCGCGTCGGCCAGCGCGGCAAGCGGCGGCGGCGTGGCCGGGATCACCCCGGCGGCCACCCCATCGGCCGGCCGCCGAGCACGTGGAGGTGGAGGTGCGGCACGGCCTGGCCGGCGTCGGCGCCGGTGTTGGCGACGACGCGGTAGCCGCTGTCCACGATCCCGGCCCGGCGCGCCGCCTCCGCGGCCGCCGCCAGCAACGAGCCGAGGACGGCGGCGTCCCCCGCCTCGGCGTGCGCCAGCGACGTGATGTGGCGGCGCGGGATGACGAGCACATGCACGGGGGCGCGCGGCGCGATGTCGTGGAACGCCACGACGTCGTCGTCGGCGAACAGCACCCGGGCCGGCGCGCTGCCCGCGGCCACGCGGCAGAAGATGCAGTTCTCCATCGCCAGAGCATAGCAAGCGGCGGGCGTCGCGGTCCCACCCCGCCGCCGGCCCGGCCTACCGGTACGGGCCCGGGTTGAAGCGCTCGATCTCGGCGCCGAGCGCGTTGAGCTTGACCTCCATCGCCTCGTAGCCGCGGTCGAGGTGGTAGATGCGGTCGACGACGGTCTCCCCGCGAGCGACGAGGCCGGCGAGCACGAGCGTCGCCGAGGCGCGCAGATCGGAGGCCATCACCGTGGTGCCGTCCAGGGGGGTCGGACCGTGCACGCGGGCGGTGCGGCCGAGAACCTCGATCGACGCCCCCATCCGCTTGAGCTCGAGCACGTGCTGGAAGCGGTTCTCGAAGATCGCCTCGGTGATCTCGCTCGTTCCCTCGCTCCGGGTCGCGAGCGCGAGGAGCTGCGCCTGCAGGTCGGTGGCGAACCCGGGGTACTCCGCGGTCGCGACGGCGACCGCGCGCGGCGGCGCCGTCCGGGCGGGGACGGTGATCGCATCGGCCGCGACATCGCAGGCGACGCCGGCCTCGCCGAGCACGTCGAGCAGGGCGCGCAGGTGCGCCGGGCGGCAGCCGGTCACGGTGACGCCCGCGCCGGCGAGGACCGCCGCGATGACGTACGTCCCCGCCTCGATGCGGTCGGGGATGACGGTGTGCGCAGTGCCGTCGAGCGCCTCGACGCCCTCGACCTCGATCGTCGGCGAGCCGGCGCCGGCGATGCGGGCGCCCATGCCGGCGAGCATCTCGGCGAGGTCCGCGACCTCGGGTTCGAGCGCGCAGTTGCGCAGCACGGTGCGCCCGCGGGCGAGCGCCGCCGCCATCAGCAAGTTCTCGGTTCCGGTGACGGTGATGCGCGGGAACTCGATCTCCGCCCCGCGCAGGCCGCGCGGGGCCTCGGCGACGACGTCGCCGCTCTCGACCCGCAGCTCGGCACCGAGGCGCGCCAGCGCCTCGAGGTGGAAGTCCACCGGGCGGGCACCGATCGCGCACCCCCCCGGCAGCGCGACCCGGGCGCGCCGGCGGCGGGCGAGGAGCGGACCGAGCACCAGCACCGAGGCGCGCATCGTGCGCACGAGCTCGTACGGGGCGTGGTGGGCCTCGCCGCGGCCCGCGACCACACGCGTCGTCCCGTTGGCGCGCTCGCACGACTCGCCGAGCGCGGCGAGCACCCGCTCCATTGTCACGATGTCGCGCACGCGCGGCAGCGCGTGCAGCTCCACCGGCTCCGACGTGAGCAGCGTCGCCGCCAGGCACGGGAGGGCGGCGTTCTTGGCGCCGGACACCCGGACCTCGCCCGCAAGCGGACGGCCGCCGCGAATGCGGAACTTCTCCATGGCGCCGGGAGTGTCGTCCTCCCGGCGGGCGCCGTCAAGCAGGCGGGCCGCGACCCGGGCCTGGCGGCGGCGAAGGTGCGTACAATCGCCGTGTGGCGACGGTGCGCGAGCTGCTCAACCGGCTACGCTGGGACGTGGGATCGCGATCTGCCGGGGTCGTGATCGAGGTACGCGACCGCCGGGACGGCGAGGAGACGATCGAGCCGGTGCCGTTCGCGGCGGTGAGCGAGGTCCTGCCCGCCGGGGTCGTCGCCGCCGGCGGGGTCTTCCTCCCCTACCACCGCATCGTGCGCGTCCGGCGCGGCGACGAGGTGCTCTGGCCGCCGGACGGCGGGGGGCGACCGTGAAGCGTCCTACCGCGCTGCGGCGGCTCCAGGACAGCCTCGGCTACGCCTTCGCCGACCGCGCCCTGCTCCAGCAGGCGCTGCGTCACCGTTCGGCGGCGCACGAGCAGGGGGCGCCGTCGTTCGAGCGTCTCGAGTTCCTCGGCGACGCGGCGCTCTCGCACGCGGTCGCCGCGCTCCTCTTCGCGCGCTGGCCTGCGGCGAGCGAGGGCGAGTTGACGAGGGCGCGGGCCGCGCTCGTGCGCGAGGGCGCGCTGGCGGCGCTGGCACGCCGCGTCGGCATCGCCGAGGCCGTCGAGGTCGGCGGCGGGCTCGACGAGGGCGCACCGAGCGCTGCGGTGCTCGCCGACGCGATGGAGGCGGTGCTCGGCGCGCTGCTGCTCGACGGCGGCTGGCGGGCGTTCAAGGCGGCGGTCGCCCGGCTCTTCACCAGGCCGCTCGCCGATCTCGACCCGGCGCGCCTGGCGCTCGAGGAGCCGAAGTCGACGTTGCAGGAGCTGGCGCAAAAGCGTGGCCTGCCGCTGCCGGTGTACCGCGAGGTCGAGGTGCGCGGCCCGGCGCACCGGCAGCTGTTCGTGTTCGAGGTCGAGATCGACGGGCGGGTCCTCGCCTGTGGCGAGGGGCCGTCGAAGAAGGCGGCGCAGCAGACCGCGGCCCGCCTGGCGCTCGCGGGGCTCAGCGAGACGCCGTGACCTGCGCCGGCCCGAGGCCGGGGATGCGCAGCTGGGCCAGCTCGTGGACGAGGCGCAGCTCGAGCGGGCGGGTCGCGTAGAGGCGGGACGGAGTCTTGTCCCAGTGTGCCCGGAAGTCGGCCACGAGCCGCTCACACCACGAGAAGAACGGCGTCGGCTCGAACAGGAGGTCGCGCTCGGCGGCCGCGGTGTCGAGCACGATGTCGTGGTCGTGCGTGTACGGCGAGAAGGCCGTGCCGAGGTTGAGTCGGTTGAGCCAGTCGAGCGGCACCGACGCGAGCGTGGGGCGCACGCCGAGGTGCGCGGCGGCGGTCTCGACAAACTGCTTGAGCGCCACGATCTCGCGGCCGGCGAGGTTGTAGGCGCGTCCGAACGCATTGGAGTTCATCAGGTTCGCGGCGATGGTCTCGGCGACGTCCGCGACCCAGAGGAACCCCCACGAGTTCAGCCCGCCGTCCGGCAGGATGATCGGGCCGCCGTCGAGCAGGCGCTCGAGGTAGCTCTGCGCCCGCTCGGTATAGT
>JAKAFI010000294.1 GCA_021818005.1 Acidobacteriota bacterium
CGAGGCCGACGCTCCCGAAATCCTCGCCGTGCCCTAGTGCCGCAACGCCGAGGCAGCAGCAAGCCAGCCAGCGAACCGTGCCCTTCATGAACCCTCCCGCGAGGAACCCCGGGACCCCGCTTGTGAAGCTCGCTTGCGCATGAAATACGATTTCGTGACATTTGTCAAGTTATGACGATTAACATGCGTTCCGTCGTGCGTGTCACGTAAATTGTTCTGCCCCGGCCGCCCATCTGGGGTGTCTCAAACGGCTCAGGGCCTCGTGAAAGACGCGTACAATGGCCGCGGAGGTCGGTATGACGTTTCTCGAGGAGCTGCCGGGCCGCGCCCGGGCGACGGACGGGCATGTCGTGCTGGTGGAGGGCGATGACCCGCGCATCGTCGAGGCCGCGGGCGAACTCCGCCGCGAGAGGATCGCGCGCGTGACCGCGCTCTGCCCGGCCGCGGCGCAGGGGGAGGCGCACGAGCGTCTGCGCGAGCTCGGTGTGACGGTCACCGACCCCGCCACCGACCCGAGGCGGGAGAAGCTGTTCGACCTCCTGCACGCACGCCGGGCGCCGAAGGGGTGGTCGCGGGAGCAGACCGGCGCCGCCCTCACCGATCCTCTGTACTTCGGCTCGCTGCTCGTCGCCGCGGGCGAGTGCGACGCCTCGGTGGGCGGCGCGGTGCGCACCACGGCCGACACGGTGCGCGCGGCGCTGCACGCGATCGGCCCCGCCCCCGGGATCAAGACGGTGTCGTCCGCGTTCGTGATGGTGCACCCGGATCCCCGCTGGGGAGCGAACGGCCTGATGGTGTTCGCCGACTGCGCCGTGCTCCCGGATCCGGACCCGGAGCAGCTCGCGGACATCGCGGTGGGCGCCGCCGGAACGTTCCGCGCCATTGTCGGCGGCGAGCCGCGCGTCGCGCTGCTCTCGTTCTCGACCAAGGGGTCGGCCGAGCACCCGCTGGTGGACAAGGTGCGCGCGGCGGGGGCCGCGCTCGCCGCGCGGGGCGTCGACTTCGAGTTCGACTCCGAGCTGCAGCTCGACGCGGCGCTGCTGCCGTCGGTCGGGTCGCGCAAGGCGCCGGGGTCGGCGGTGGCCGGACGCGCGAACGTGCTCGTCTTCCCCGACCTCAACGCCGGCAACATCGGCTACAAGCTCACCGAGCGGCTGGGCGGCGCCCGCGCGGTCGGTCCGCTGCTGCAGGGGCTCGCGCGGCCGGCGAACGACCTGTCGCGCGGCTGCTCCGCCCGCGACGTGGTCGAGACGGCGTGCCTGTCGCTGCTGCAGGCCGCGCTCGTGGTGAGCGGGAGCCGCCGTTGAGGGCGCTGGTGGTCGGCGGCGGGGCGCGCGAGCACGCGCTCGCGTGGAAGCTGTCGCAGGCCGCCGGCATCGAGGAGGTCTACGCTGCGCCCGGCAACCCCGGCATGGCCGGCCTCGCCACCTGCGTCCCGATCGCCGCGGACGCCACCGTCGAGCTGGCCGAGTTCGCGGCCTCGCTCAAGATCGACCTCACGGTCGTGGGGCCGGAGCTGCCGCTGGTCCTCGGCATCGCCGACGAGTTCGCCCGCCGCGCCCTGCCGCTCCTCGGCCCGTCGCGCGCCGCGGCCGAGCTCGAGGGCAGCAAGGCGTTCACCAAGGAGTTCTGCCAGCGGCACGGGATCCCGACGCCGCGCGCGCGGATCGTCCACGACCGCGACCAGGCGGCGGCGGCGGTGAAGGAGCTCGGGACCCCGGTCGTGCTCAAAGCGGACGGCCTGGCGGCCGGCAAGGGCGTCGCGGTGTGCCGGACCCGGGACGAGGTCGAGGCGGAGCTGGTCCGCTACTTCGACGAACGCTCGTTCGGGGCTGCCGGGGAGCGCGTCCTCGTCGAAGAGTGCGTCGCCGGCGACGAGATCTCGTTCATGGTCCTCACCGATGGCACGAGCGTCTGCCCGCTCGCCTCGGCGCGCGACTACAAGCGCGTCGGCGACGGCGACTGCGGTCCGAACACAGGCGGCATGGGCGCCGTCTCGCCGGTGCCGCTCGACCCCGCCCTCGCCTCGACGATCCTGCGCGAGATCGTCCACCCGACGATCGCCGGCATGGCGGCCGAGGGCCGCCCGTACCGCGGCGTGCTGTACGCCGGCGTGATGGTGACGGCGGACGGCCCGCAGCTGCTGGAGTTCAACTGCCGTCTCGGCGACCCGGAGACACAGGTCGTGATCCCGCGCCTCGACGGCGACCTGGCGCAGCTCCTGCGCGCCGCCGCGGCCGGCGAGCTCGGCGCGCAGCGGGTGAACTGGCGGCGGGAGGCGGCCGCGTGCGTCGTGCTCGCCGCCGAAGGGTATCCAGGCGTCCCCCGCCGGGGCGATGCCATCACGGGACTCGGCGAGGCGCTGGCGCGGCCCGGCGTGCTGGTGTTCAACGGCGGCACCGCGATCGCGGACGGCCGTCTGGTGACCGCCGGCGGGCGGGTCCTCTCGGTCGTCGGGCGAGGCGCGACGGTGGCCGAGGCGTTGCGCGCGGCGTACGAGGCGGCGGCGATCGTTCGCTTCGACGGGGCGCACTTTCGCAGCGACATCGGTCGGGGGTTGGCATGACCGCGGTGATGATCTTGATCGGCTCGAAGAACGACTGGGACGTGATGCGCGAGGCCGGCGCCGAACTCGACAGCCTCGGGATCGGCTGGCAGGCGCACGTCGCGTCGGCGCACCGTTCGTTGCCGCGCACGCTGGAACTCGTGCGCGAGGCCGAAGCCAAGGGCGTGCGTGTCTTTGTCTGCGGCGCCGGGATGGCGGCCCACCTGGCGGGGGTGGTGGCCGCCGCCACCGTTCGCCCGGTGATCGGGGTACCCCTGGCGGGAGGCGTGGCCGGCGGTCTCGACGCGCTCCTGTCCACCGTCGAGATGCCGGGGGGCGTCCCGGTCGCCACCGTGGCGGTCGGGAAGGCGGGCGCGCGCAACGCGGCGGTGCTCGCGGCGGAGATCCTGGCGCTCTCAGACCCCGAGCTCGAGGCGCGCCTGCGGCAGGCGCGGGCCGATCAGGCCGCCGCCGTGGCCGCCGCCGACGCCGAGCTTGCGGCCGGTGGGGGCGAGCGATGAGCGCCCGCGCATGCGACGAGATGCCGCCGCGGCGGGACGTGGTGCGCATCACGTTCACGGCGGACCTTCCCGGGCAGGCGTGTCGGGTCGACGACAGCGTCGAGCTCGAGCCCGGCGTTTCGTACGTGGTCGCCGGCAGCGACGGCGAGCGGGTCGGGCGCCTGGTCGCGCACGAGCTGCCGGTGCTGCGTCCTTGCGGCGAGCGGGCCGTGGGTCGGGTGGTGCGCCGGGCCACCGCGGCCGAGGTGGCGCGCGGTGAGGAGCTGGCGTTGGTGGCGCGCGACGCCCTCCGGTTCTGCCGCGAGCGCGCCGGCGAGCTGAAGCTGGCGATGCGCCCGGTGGCGGCGCTGGTGCCGCTCGACCGCGACACGGCCGTGATCACGTTCGCCGCCGAGGAGCGCGTCGACTTCCGCGAGCTCTTGCGCGACCTCGGCCGCCGCATGCGCAGGCGGGTCGAGCTGCGCCAGATCGGGGTGCGCGACCAGGCGAGGTCGAGCGGCGGCTGGGGACCGTGCGGGCGCACGCTGTGCTGCGCGACGTTCATGGCCCGTTTCAATTCCGTGACGATCCGCATGGCCAAGGCGCAGAAGTTGTCGCTCAACCCCAGCCGGATCTCGGGGATGTGCGGGCGGCTGATGTGCTGTCTCGCGCACGAGGCGGAACCCGCTCCGCCCCGACGTGGAGGCGCATAAACCGTCCGCGCCGCTCATCCGTATCCTTCCACGCAGGCTCACGGGATGGTATACTGCGAGTCAGTCAGAACGACGGGGCAACGATGAAGGAATTCGAACGCTCGGGAGACGAGTCCCTGACCAGCCGCCGGCTCATCCGGCCGTCGATTTCGGAGGTGTCCGATCGGACGCCGATGCGGGGGATGGTGCACCGCAAGCAGGCGCCGCCGGACCAGACCAAC
>JAKAFI010000295.1 GCA_021818005.1 Acidobacteriota bacterium
CTGCGGGAGATCGAGGAGCTGCTGTGCCGGCGCGAGGTTTTCTCGGACGGAGCGCGCGCCCGCGAGCTCGGCGCCGAGGCCGCCGCGCTGCGCGCCGGCCTGGAGGAGCGGCTCGAGGCGTGGGGCGAGGCGGAGGAGGATGCGGAGGCGCTGGCGCTTCGCCTGGCCGAGCTGGAGGCGCCGTAGACGAGGGTGAAAGCAGCGGCGCGGGCGACCGACCGCGCCGCCCGCGCCACCGATTCGAGCTTCGCAGCAGAGACGCTAGATGATCGCTTCGACCGGGGCGACCTCGCCCGCGCGGATCGCCACGGCGAATGCCGTGACTTGCGGCAGGACGCGGTAGGCGAAGTGGATCGCGGTCTGCACCTTGTTGTGGTAGAACGCCGCCTCCGGCTTGCTCTCGACGAACGTGCGGACGGCCTTCTTGTCGCCGGCGTCGACACCCGCCTCGGCGAGCAGCTCGCCGAGCCTGGTGCGGGCGATGATCGCCTGGTCGAGGAGGAAGTGGGCGCCGAGCACGTCGCCGATCATGTCGAGGAACGGCGCCGAGTTGAGCAGGACCACGATCGGGGCGTCGGGCCGCTTGGCGAGGCCCTTGGAGATGTCCTCGATCTGCTTGAGGGCGGCGCCGAGCATCCACGCCGGCTCCATGAACTGCTTGTCGTTGCGCAGCGTCTTGAACGTCTTCTCGGCCATCCCGAGGAGGTCGCGGATCGCCTTGCCCCCCTTGGCGGGGAGCTTGCGGGCGACGAGGTCGAGCGCCTGAATTCCGTTGGTGCCCTCGTAGATCGAGGCGATCTTGGCGTCGCGCAGGTACTGCTCGGCCGGGTAATCGGCGGTGTAGCCGTAGCCGCCGTAGACCTGCAGGCACCACTCGGTGACGCGGAACCCCCAGTCGGACGCCCACGCCTTGCAGATCGGGGTCAGCACCTCGACGTACGATTGGTAGCGCTCCTGCTCCTCGCCGGTCGTGACGTGCGTCATGTCGATGAAGTACGAGGTCTGCAGCAGCAGCGCCCGCATCGCCTGGACGTACGCACCGGAGGTGAAGAGCAGCCGGCGGACGTCGGGGTGCTCGATGATCGGCACCTGCGGCGCGCCGTGCTCCTTCATCTTGGTCCAGTGGCGGCCTTGCAGGCGGGTGCGCGCGTAGTCGAGCGCCGCCTGGTGCGCCGCGCCGGCGAGCGCGGCACCCTGGAGGCCGACCTCGATGCGGGCCGGGTTCATCATGTGGAACATCAGCTTCATCCCGGTCTGCTCCTCGCCGAGGAGGAAGCCTTCGCAGCGGTCGTTGCCGCCGAACACCATCGAGCAGGTGGGGGAGCCGTGGATGCCGAGCTTCTCCTCGATGCGCGAGCAGGCGACGTCGTTGGGCTCGCCGAGCGAGCCGTCCGGGTTGACCCGCACCTTGGGGACGATGAACAGCGACAGGCCGGAGGTGCCCTCGGGCGCGCCGGGGGTGCGGGCGAGCACGGCGTGGATGATGTTGGGGGTGAGGTCCTGGTCGCCGGAGGTGATGAAGATCTTCTCGCCCTGGATCAGGTAGCGGCCGTTCGGCTGCTTGACCGCGCGGGTCTTCGAGGCGCCGACGTCGGAGCCGGCCTGCGGTTCGGTCAGGCACATCGTTCCGGCCCACTCGCCGGTGTACATGCGCTCGCAGAACAGCGCCCGCATCTCGTCGGTGCCGAACTTCTCGACCAGGTACGAGGCGCCACGGGTGAGCAGCGCGGTCAGGGAAAGCGCCATGTTGGCGCCGAAGAACATCTCGTTGATGCCGGTGCCGACCGCGTCGGGCAACCCCATGCCGCCGTACTCGGGGTTGTTGATGCAGCCGATCCAGCCGCCCTCGCGGATCTTCTGGTAGACGGGATGGAACGAGGGGGGCATGACGACGCGGCCGTCCTCGAAGCGGGCGCCGACCTTGTCGCCGTCGCGGTTGGTGGGGTCGAGCTGCTCCTGGGCGAGCTTGAGCGCCTCGCCGAGGACCATCTCGACGTCGCCCCGCTCCCACTGGGAGAACATCTCGTTCTTGAGGAGCTGGCCGGTCGGCAGCCACTCGAAGAGTTGGAAGTTGATGTCGCGAATGTCGGCCTGGTATCCCACGGGTCCCCCCTTTTTCTCTCGCACGCCCACGTTCCGAATGAACGCCCGTTCATTCTCGCCAGGAACGCGGCCGAATGCAAGGGGGGGCCGACGGTGTCATAATCCGCGCCGGAGGGCGCGCATGCAGAGAGCACGAGCGGTGGTGACCGGCGGGGCCGGTTTTCTCGGATCGCACCTGTGCGACCGGCTTCTCGCCGAGGGGATCGACGTCGTCTGCATCGACAACCTCCTCACCGGCAGCTTGAGCAACATCGAGCACCTGTTCGGCGTGCAGGGGTTCGCGTTCGAGAACTACGACGTGACCAACTTCATCCACGTGGCGGGACGCGTGGACTTCGTCCTCCACTTCGCGTCCCCGGCCTCGCCGATCGACTACCTCGAGCTGCCGATCCAGACGCTCAAGGTCGGCTCGCTCGGGACTCACAAGGCGTTGGGGCTCGCCAAGGCGAAGGGTGCGCGCTTCCTCCTCGCCTCGACCTCCGAGGTGTACGGCGACCCGCTGGTGCACCCGCAGCCCGAGGGCTACTGGGGGAACGTCAACCCGGTGGGACCGCGGGGCGTCTACGACGAGGCGAAGCGCTTCGCCGAGGCGATGACGATGGCGTACCAGCGCTACCACGGGGTCGCGACGCGAATCGTGCGAATCTTCAACACCTTCGGCCCCCGGATGCGGGTCCGCGACGGGCGCGTCGTCCCCGCGTTCATCTCGCAGGCGCTGGCGGGCGAGCCGCTGACGGTGTTCGGCGACGGGTCGCAAACGCGCTCGTTCTGCTACGTGGACGACGAGGTGGAGGGGATCATCCGCCTGCTCTTCTCCGAGATCCCCGACCCGGTGAACATCGGCAACCCCGGCGAGATGACGGTGCTGCAGTTCGCCGAGACGATCCGCCGTCTCGTCGGGACCTCGGCGCCGATCGAATTCCGGCCGCTCCCGGTCGACGACCCCAAGGTGCGCCAACCCGACATCTCGACTGCCGTCGCGTACCTCGGGTGGCGCCCGCGGGTCGATGTCGAGGAGGGGCTCCGGCGGACGATCGAGTACTTCCGCTCGCTCTGACGGCGCCCGGTCAACTCCCACTCTCGTGCCGCCGCCGGCGCCTGCGGTGGATCACGATCGCCTGGCGCAGGACGACGAACGTCACGGCGCCGGCGACCAGGGCGAACAGCGTCGCCCCAACGCCCCAGGCGAGCAGCAGCGACCGCAGCCACGGCGCGTGCTGCCGCCACACCGCCGCGTGCAAAATCTCCTCGGCGCGGGGGAGGACGAGCCGGGGCACGTTGACGCCGGTGAGGCGCTTGCCGACGAAGACGGCGGTGGGAAAGTAGAGCGGCAGCGTCCACGGGTTGATGACCAGCGTCCCGAGCAGGACGTCGACCTTGTTGAGCCGCAAGGCGAAGGCGAGCAGGAGGGCCAACACCGTGTGCAGGCCCATCAGCGGCGACAGGCCGAGCGCCAGGCCCAAGGCCCAGGCGGCGGCCAGCCGCTCGGGGCGCTCGTGGACGCCGACGACCTCGTCGAAACGCGCCCGCAGCTTCTCGAATACGCCGGTCACGGCGCCACGTCGGGCTGCGTCTCGACCAGCGCGATCCGGAGGATCTCCTCGGCGCGGCCGAGGAGGTGGAAGCGCGCCTTGGCCCGGGCCGCAGCCGGCAGCTCGGCGAGGTCGCGCTGGTTCTCGCGCGGCAGGCAGACGTCGCGGATGCCGGCGCGCAACGCCGCCAGGACCTTCTCCTTGATCCCGCCGACCGGCAGCACCTCGCCGCGCAGCGTGATCTCGCCGGTCATCGCGAGGTCGTGGCGGATCGGCTTGCCGATCGCGGTCGAGGCGAGCGCGCACAGCATCGTGACGCCGGCCGA
>JAKAFI010000296.1 GCA_021818005.1 Acidobacteriota bacterium
TCGCCAGGCTCGCGGCCGCCGTCGCCGCGGCCAACGTACGCTGCCACCTGGTCACGATGGGCCGCCTCGGCATCGCCTACGACGTCCTCCCGCACGAGTCGGACATCCTCCACCGCGGCTTCTGGCAGCGCGCGTTCGAGCTGCTCCAGGCCGCGGGCGCGATCCGGCTCGAGACGGAAGGCAGGAACGCCGGCTGCTGGGTGATGTCGCTCGCCGACTCGCCCGAGTTCGCCGGGATGGCCGACGCCGACAAGATCCTGCTGCGCTCCAACGGTACCGTGACCTACACCGGCAAGGACATCGCCTACCAGCTGTGGAAGCTCGGCCTGCTGCGCGACGCCGACGGCGCGCTGCACGACTTCGGCTACCGCCCGTTCGCGCACTTCGCGCAGGACACGACCGCCGCCCCCGTGCGCTACGGCGAAGGGCCGCGCACCCTCTACCGCACCGCCTCCGACCCGCACGAGCGTCCGGCCGCCGCGGCGTTCGGCGCCGGCGCGCGCGTCTACAACGTGATCGACGTGCGCCAATCGTACCCGCAGAAGGTGGTCAAGGAGGCGATCCGCGTCCTCGGACATCCCGAGGCCGCCCAGAACTCGATTCACTTCGCCTACGAGATGGTGGCGCTGACGCCGAAGGCGGTGCGCCGCCTCGAGGAGACGCACGGGCTCGACTTCGGCCTCACCGCCGAGGAGATGGCAAAGCCGTTCGTCGAGATGTCGGGGCGGCGCGGGATCGGCGTCGCCGCCGACGCGCTCCTCGCGACGCTCATCGCGGAGGCCGCCCGCGCGATCGCCGCGCGCCAGGCCGAGGGCGCCGCCCTGCCTCCCGCGAAGCTCGCCGCCCGCTCGCGCGCGATCGCAGTCGGGGCGCTCCGCTACCAGATGGCGCGCCAGGGCCGCAACCGGGTGCTCGCGTTCGACTTCGACGAGGCGCTCGCGTTCGAGGGCGACACCGGGCCGTACCTGCAGTACTCGGCGGTGCGCGCCGCCAAGGTCTTCGACAAGCTGGCGGCGCAGGGCCTCGCCGGCTCGGCCGCGGCGGACGCCGACGCGGCGGCGACGGCAACCGTTCCGGACGACCTCTGGGAGCTGGCGTTTGCCTGCGCGCGCACCGAGGAGGTCGCGGCGAAGGCGCTCTCGTCCCTCGAGTTCTCCCTCCTGGCCGGGCACACGCGCGAGCTGGCGCAGCTGTTCCACAAGCTCTACCACGAGCACCCCGTGCTGCACGCCGGGGATGAGGCGACGCGCGCGCTGCGCCGCGGCGTGTTCCGGCTGTTCGGGGCGACGGTCCGGCAGATCCTCGAGGAGCTCCTCGGCATCCCCGTCCCCGAAGAGATGTGACGATTCGCGACAGCCGTGCTTTGGGCGTCGCCGGCGTCGGACCATCTGCGGCGTCAGGCTGCGGCGGCTCGGATCCTCACGTAGCCTCCGGCTACGCTCCGGTCCGACCGCCTTGCCTTCCTTGCATCTGGCCCAACGGCGGCGACGCGGCTACACGCCGCGGCCCCTCCGCCCTGCTGGTCACGTCTTGTCGTGCCCTGACCCCTGATCCCTGACCCCTGACCCCGCCCTTCCGGAGCCCTGTGCCCGGTGCCCTGACCCCGGTATCTTCGGACCACGGACCACGGACCACGGACCACGTCTCTCCAGAGCCCGGCTACGATGGGGGCATGAGCGACCTGCCTGCGTACGAGCGCGATCCGTACCTGAAGGAGCTGGCGACCGAGATCGTCGAAACCGGGACGGAGGGTGGCCGGCCGTTCGCCGTGCTCGCCGACACGATCATGTACCCCGAGGGCGGCGGGCAGCCGGCCGACCACGGGTGGCTCGGCGAGGTGGCGGTCGTCGACGTGCAGCGGCGCGGGGGGGTGACCCGCCATTACCTGCAGCGCCCACTCGCGGTCGGGCCGGTCACGGCCCGGCTCGACTGGGCGCGGCGGTTCGACCACATGCAGCAGCACACCGGCCAGCACCTGCTCACCGCGGTCGCGGCCGACCGCTTCGGCTGGCCGACCACGGCGTTCCATCTCGGCGAGGAGGTGTGCGACATCGAGTTGGGCGCCGCCGCGCTCGACCCCGCGCGGCTTGAGGCGCTCGAAGAGGTCGTCGCCGTGGAGATCCGCGCGGCGCGCCCCGTCTTCGCGCAACGCGTCACCGCGGACGAGCTCGCCGCCCTCGAGGTGCGCACCCGCGGGTTGCCCGCCGGGCACGAGGGCGACGTGCGACTCGTCGAGATCGCCGGCGTCGACCGCAACACCTGCGGCGGCACGCACGTGCGCTCGACCGCCGAGATCGAGACGATCAAGCTGCTCGCCGCGGAGCCGATGCGCGGCGGCACGCGGCTCGCCTTCGTCGCCGGCGGACGGGTGCGCGCGCGCCTGGGGGCGCACGAGGCGCGCAACGCGCGCTTGCGCGCCACCCTCGGCGCCCCCGACGAGGAGCTGGCGGCGGTGGCCGAGGCGAAGCTCGGACAGCTGCAGGCGGCCGAGCGGCGCGCCCGCGGCCTCGAGGAGGAGCTGGCGGAGGCGATCGCGGCGGCGTTGGCGGCGTCCCCCGAGCGGGTCGTGAGCGCGCACTTCGAAAGCAAGAACGTCGCGTTCCTGCAGGCGCTCGCCCGCCGCCTTGGCGAAACCGCGCCCGGCAAGGCCGCGCTGCTCACCGCGAGCGAGGACGACCGCGCGTTCTTCGCGGTCGCGGCCGGGGCCGAGCTGCCCGTTGACGTGGCGGCGGCCGGCCGCGAGGTGGCCGCACTGCTCGGCGGACGCGGCGGCGGCGCTGGCCGCGTCTTCCAGGGGAAGGCCGGGAGCCTCGAGGCGCGGCCAGCCGCGCTCGCGCGGTTGCGCGAACTGGTGGACGGTGGCGGCAGGGGCTGAGGTGCGCGGGCGAGACGCCCGCGCCACAGCCCACCCAGCCGTCACGCCACCCCGCCAGACCGCGGGCGAGACGCCCGCGCCACAGACGCCCGCGCCACAGCTCGCCATCCGCCTGTCCGCCTTGATTTCAATGAAGGCGACGGGTACCTTGACCCGTCCGGCCAGATCGGAACGGAGGCGGGCCCGATCGAGCCGGCCACCGCCAGGGAGACCGCATGGGCCTCGTCACGCAGGTGATCGATTTCGTCCTCCACATCGACGTGCACCTCGACACGATCATCCACGAGTACGGGCTCGTCACCTACCTGCTCCTCTTCGTCATCGTCTTCTGCGAGACCGGCCTCGTCGTAACGCCGTTCCTCCCCGGCGACTCGCTTCTGTTCGCGGTCGGCGCGTTCGCGGCCCGCGGCTCGCTCTCGCTTCCCGTCGCGCTCGCCGTGCTCGGCGCCGCGGCGATCCTCGGTGACACCGCGAACTACTGGATCGGCGCGGCGGTCGGGCCGAAGGTCTTCCACCGCGACGACGTCCGCTTCCTCAAGAGGGAGCACCTCGAGCAGACGCACCGCTTCTACGAGCGCTACGGCGGCAAGACGATCGTCATCGCCCGCTTCGTCCCGATCGTGCGCACCTTCGCGCCGTTCGTCGCCGGCATCGGCAAGATGACGTACGGCCACTTCCTCTCGTTCAACGTCATCGGCGGCGCCGCCTGGGTGCTCGGCTTCGTCATGGCCGGCTTCTGGTTCGGCAACATCCCGGTGGTCAAGCGCAACTTCACCTTCGTGATCTTCGCCATCATCGTCATCTCGGTGTTGCCCGCCGTGATCGAGTTCTTCCGCCAGCGCGCCCGCGCCAACGCGGCAAACTGAGCGGCCGGCCCCGGCGATCGTCGGCCGCTGACCACTGAGAACAGCTCTCAAAAACTGTGACGATTGCCACCGGAGAGACCGTCGGCGTGACTCGCGTCACAGGAAAGATTACAAAATGGCCATATGGTTGCCTCGAGCCGTGACATGGAAAGGAAAGGAGGCACCATGAGCCGAAGGACGTCATTCATCGCTGCACTG
>JAKAFI010000297.1 GCA_021818005.1 Acidobacteriota bacterium
GCACGCGATCGCCCTTCTTCACGTCGATCGGCATGCGCTTGCCGTTCTCGTCGAGCTTGCCGGGGCCGACCGCGATCACCTCGGCCTCTTGCGGCTTTTCCTTGGCGGTGTCGGGGATGATGATCCCGCCCTTCACCACCTCTTTCTCTTCCAGGCGGCGAAGGAGAATCCGATCATGGAGTGGACGAACGTTCATGCGCTTAACCCTCCCTTTTCTTTTGTTTACGATCGCCCGCCGGGGTGCTCTTTGGCACTCACCCTGCGAGACTGCTAACACTCTAGGATCTGCGTCGCTACTTGTCAAGCGGGTTCGCCGCCTCGATCACCGACGCATCCGGCTTGGCTCGCGGTCCATCCCGGTCGTTTCCGGGCCTCCGGACCGCTCATTCGGCCCGCGGACCGACGGTGAGCCGAGCTAACGCCCGCCTGTGCCCGCGGATGACCGCGGCCGCCCTCGCACGACCGGCCTCGCCGCCCATGACGGCGCGGTACCAGCCGGCGCGCAGCAGCGTGTACCCGGAGTGCAGGGCGGCGAGGTAGAGCCGGTACGCGAGCGGCCGGAACGGGCGCAGGCGCGTCGCGGCCATGTGCTCGAGGTAGAACGGCGAACGGGCCGCCGAACCCGTGACACCGCCGAGCCGGTGCGCCGCGACCATCGCCGGGGAGAAGAGCAGGCGCCAGCCGCGGCGGCGCAGGCGCAGTCCGAGGTCCACGTCCTCGTTGTAGAGGAAGTAGCCGGGGTCGAACCCGCCCACCGAGCGCCACGCCTCCGGTCGGGCCGCGAACGCGGCGCCCGGGATGAACCCGACGGTCCGCTCCCGGGCGGCCGCGCGCGCCGAGGTCGCCTGGCGCACGGTACCGGTCAGCCAGTTGATGCCGCCGCCTGCGTACCAGAGCGCCCCGCCGGTTCCCGCGAGGTACAGCGGGCCGGCCGCCACCCCGACACCCGGGCGGCGCAGCGCCTGCAAGGCCGCGTCGAGGTACCCGTTCGCCACCTCGATGTCGTTGTTGAGCACGACGATCGCGTCGAACGGATCGCCCGCGAGGGTCGCCACGCCGGCGTTCGCGCCCGCACCGAACCCTGGGTTGCCCGCAAGCGACACGACCTCGGCGCCGTGCCAGGGCCCGGCGCCGAGCGTCGCGCCGTTGTCCACAACCACGAGCCGCCGCGCGGCGTGCGATCCGTCGCGCGCCAGTGCCTCGAGACAGGCGGCGGTCGGCGCCTCCGCCCCGAAGTGCACCACCACGACGGCGACCCGCCCCCCACCGGACCGGGGCCCGCTCATTCGACCTCCGGGCCGATCGCGGCGATCTCCTCGCTCCCTTGCGGCCGCCGCACGGCGAGCGTCGCCACCGTCAGGCTCGCTACGATACCTGCCGTCCACACCGCCACCGCGACCACCGCACACCCCATGGTTCCCCAGCGCGGGATGACCGCGACGTTGGCGATCGCGCTCCCGGACAGCAGGATCGCCTGACTGACGAGCGACCAGCGCTGCCGCCCGCACGAGGCAACCAGCACGCCCAGCCCCATCATCAGGTAGGCGGCCGGCAGCACCCAGACGAGGACGCCCATGAGCGGGACCGACGCGAGGTACTGCGGGCCGAACAGCAAACGAACGAGCGGTGCCTTGACGGCGGTCAGCGCTCCGGCGACGAGCCCACCGGCGGCGGCGCCGCCGGCCGCGACCGCGGCGACGTGACGACCGCCGATGCGCCCTTGGGCCGCGAGCTTGGCGAACGTCGGGTACGCGGCGACCGCGAACAGCTGCGCCACCCCGAGCAGCCCCCACACCGGCGCCGCCGCCACGCCGTACCGCCCGATCTCCTCCTTGGCCACGCCGAACCCGGCGAGCAGGAACGTGTCGAGCCGCAGCGCCGCCTGAGCGCCGAGGTTGAGGGCGAGGAACGCCGCGCCCTCGCGCGCGAGGAACGCGCGCGTCACGCCGGCGCCGGCGCCGCTCGTGAGCCTCGCGGACGCCCGGCGGATCGCGACGAGCCCCCCCGCGGCCCCGACCGCAAACGCCAGGCCGGTGCTCCACACCGGGGCCGAAAGCCACGCCAGCAGCGCGAGCAACAGGAGGGCGACCCCGAGCTCGACCGTGCGGGCGCCGACCTCCACCTCCATGCGGTCCAGCCCCTTGAACGACGCGCCGGCGCTGACCAGACCGCTCCGCAGCCAGGCGTAGGGGATGAACGCGAGCAACGTCCAGCGCAGGGTCGGGTCGCGGACCAGCGCAGTGGCGGCGACCGCCGCCGGGACCGCCACCAGCGCGACGCGGCGTTGCCACGACCGCGACAGCCGTCCGAGCGCTCTCGCGGCGGCCGGTCGCCGCGCCGTCTCCCGGATCAGCACCTCCGCCTGGCCGGCGACGAGCAGCAGCATCAGCACCATCGCGGCGCCGTAGGCGACGGTGAACGCGCCCATCCCGGCCGGTCCGAGGCCGCGGGCGACGACGACGCCGGCGGCGAACAGCGCGCCCTTGAGCACGACCTCGCCGGCGCCCAGCCACGCCACGTTGCGCGCCAGCCGGACGGCGGTGCGGGTCACCGCCTGGCCCCGGCCAGCGCGACGCTCGCGGTGCGGAGCAACGTCAACAGGTAGAGCCCGAACGACCGCTCACGGATGAAGTAGAGGTCGTACTCGAGCTTGCGCCTGTGCTCCTCCTGGCTCACCGCGGAGGGCATGTTGACCTGCGCCCAGCCGGTCAACCCGGGTGGCACCGCGAGGCGGAACGTGTAGTACGGCACGGTCTGCGCCAGCTCCGCCACGAACTCCGGCCGCTCGGGGCGAGGCCCGACCAGCGACATGTCGCCGCGCAGCACGTTGACGAGCTGCGGCAGCTCGTCGATCCGGAGGCGGCGCAGGATGCGTCCAAGACGGGTCGCCCGTGGATCGTCCTCGACGGCGAACGCCGGCCCGTTCTCCTCGGCGTCCAGCCGCATCGTGCGCAGCTTGATCAGGAGGAAGCGCCGCCCGAATTGGCCGACGCGCTCCTGCCGGTAGAACACCGGTGGGCCGTCGAAGACCAACGCCGCCAGCATCGCGGGCAGCAGCACCGGCAGGCAAAGGATGAAAAGCGCCGACGCAAGCGCCACGTCCACCACTCGCGTCACGCGGTTGAACAGCTCCCAGTGGATCACGGAAAAGCCGGGCTGGTGCAGGAACGCCGCCGGAGACAGCTCCTCCACCGGCAACCGCCCGTCCACCCACGCCCACAGCTCCGAGGCCACCACGACCGGCACGCCGGAGAACTGCATCGCCGTCAGATCGGCGACGAGACCCGCGGAGCCGGCCGGCTCGCCGGCCAGCACCACCAGCTCGGCGCCGCGGCGCTGGGCCTCCGCCGAGAGAGCCGCCGCCGCGAGGTTCGAGCCGTCCACCGGTTCCCACGGCGCCCCGGGGTGCTCGGCGAGCTTGTGGCACGCTTCGGCCACCGCGCCCGGCTCCCCCACCACCAGCGCCCGCGGGCGCGGCCGCCGGCGCAGCCAGACCGCGGCCGCTCCCCGCGCCGCCACCGCCCCCACCGCCCAGGCGGCGGTGGTGATCAGCAGCAACCCGCGGCCGAACCGCCAGCTCGGGACCAGGTAGGTCGCCAGCCCCAGCGCCGTGCCCCACACGGCCGCCACCACGGCGACCCTCGCCGTCACCTCCGTTCGCCGCCGCAAGACGATCGGCTCGTACAGCTCGGCCGCGACCGCGGTGGCCCACATCGCCGCCAGCCCGACGGCCACCAGGCCGGGGTGACTCACCAGCTCGTGCAGCTTGGCCGCCCGCTCGGACCCGGCCGAGAAGCGGAGGACGTGCGCGAACCAGCCGGCGGCGGCGAGCCAGCCGCCGTCGAACACGGCAAGGGCGAGGCGCAGGCGCGGCGTGCGGGGAAGAAACAGACTCATCGTTGCCCGCGATGGTGCGCGGGATCGCCGGACGTGTCAACA
>JAKAFI010000298.1 GCA_021818005.1 Acidobacteriota bacterium
TGATCTTCTTCCACCGCCACCATCGCTCCCTCGAGGCGACCTGGAAGTACCTCCTGATCTGTTCGGTGGGGATCGCGGTGGCGCTGCTCGGCAACTTCTTCCTCGCTTTCGCGGCGTCGTTCGGGCCCGCCGGATCCGGCTCGCTGGTCCTGAACGAGCTCATCGCCGGCGCCGCCGGCCTCCACGTGCGCTGGCTCAAGGCCGCGTTCGTGCTCCTGCTGGTCGGGTATGGGACCAAGATGGGGCTGGCCCCGCTCCACACCTGGCTGCCCGACGCCCACGCCGAGGCGCCGTCCGTGGTCTCCGCGCTGCTTTCCGGCGCGCTCCTCAACTGCGCGTTCCTCGGGATCGTGCGCGCCTACCAGGTCCTCGCAGCCGCCGGCCAGCGGCGCTTCGCCGGCGACCTCCTCATCGACATCGGCCTGTTCTCGATGGCGCTTGCCGCCGTGTTCATCGTCGCGCAGCCCGACTTCAAGCGGCTGCTCGCCTACTCCTCGGTCGAGCACATGGGGATCCTCGCGGTCGGGATGGGCCTCGGCGGCGGTGCCGTCTTCGGCGCGCTGCTGCACCTCGTCAACCACTCCCTGGCCAAGGGGATGTTGTTCCTGCTCGCGGGCAACATCCTCGCCGCCTACCGCTCCAAGTCGACGGCCGGCGTCCGCGGCGTGGGCACGGTGTTGCCGGTCACGGCCGGCCTCTGGGTCGCAGGCCTGCTCGCGATCACCGGCTCGCCTCCGTTCGGGCCGTTCCTCTCCGAGCTGGTCATCGTCAAGGGTGCGATCGACGGGGGCCACGCGATCGTCACGGTCCTGTTCCTCCTCTTCCTGGCGGCGGCGTTCGTCGGGATGGCGCGGCCGATGCTCACGATGGTCCAGGGCGACCCGCTGGCCGGGCTGCGGCCGGCCGGCCGCGACCGCTGGCTGGCCGTCGCGCCGCCGGCCGTGCTCGGGGTTTCGGTGCTGCTGCTCGGCCTCTGGGTTCCCTCATGGCTGAGCGACGTGCTGCGCGCCGCGGCGCGTGTCCTGGGGGCCGGATGATGAGCGGCGGGCATGCGACGCTCTTCAACGGCGAGCGGCTGCCGCTGGCGGCGCTTCCCGTGTCGCCGTGGGAACGGTTCGCGGGCACCGTGGTCGAGAAGGTGGCTGCCGGCGCCCGGGTGGCGGCGATGTTCGGCCTCGCGCTCGGCGATGACGTCGAGATCGTCGCCGTCCTCGCCGATCCCGCCACCGGCGGCTTCGCCGTGTGCGCCACGGTCGTTAACGGGGCGTTCCCCTCGCTGACGCCCGCCTGCCCACAGGTCCACCTCTTCGAACGCGAGATCGCAGAGCAGTTCGGCGTCGTCCCCGAGGGCCATCCGTGGCTCAAGCCGGTGCGGTTCCACCGCTCGTGGGTCCCCGGCCGCGACGCGTGGCGCCGCGGTGCGGGCGAGGAGATCTTGCCCTCGGTCATGCCGTTCTTCGCCGTCGCGGGCGAGGAGGTGCACGAGGTCGCGGTCGGGCCGGTGCACGCCGGCGTCATCGAGCCCGGTCACTTCCGCTTCAATTGCCACGGCGAGCGTGTCCTCAACCTCGAGATCTCGCTCGGATTCCAGCACCGGGGGGTGGAGTTGGCGTTGCTCGGCGGTCCCGACGCGCGCGCAATCCACCTCGCCGAGACGTTGGCGGGCGACAGCTCGGTTGCGCACGCCACGGCGTACTGCCAGACGGTCGAGGCGCTGGCCGGCGCGACGCCGAGCCACCGCGCCGACGCCCTGCGCGCGGTCGCGCTCGAGCTCGAGCGGATCGCGAACCACGTCGGCGACCTCGGCGCGCTCGCCGGCGACGTCGCGTTCCTCCCCACGGCGGCGTACTGCGGCCGGTTGCGCGGCGAGGTCCTCAATCTCACGGCGCTGCTCTGCGGCAGCCGCTTCGGCCGCGCGATGGTCCGCCCCGGTGGCGTGCGCTTCGACGTCGAGCCCGGCCGCGCCGCCACCCTCCTCGCCCGCCTGGAGAAGAGCGTCGCCGACGTCCGCAACGCCGTCGAGCTGATGTTCGGGGAGCCATCGGTGCAGGGCCGGTTCGAGGACACCGGCGTCGTGGCCGCGGCGCGGGCGGCCGAGTTGGGGATGGTCGGGGTCGCGGCCCGCGCCTCGGGCCTGGAGCGCGACGCCCGTCTCGAGTTCCCTTCCGGGATCTACCGCTTCGCCCAGCTCCCGGTTTCGACGTGGCACAGCGGCGACGTCTTCGCCCGAGCGTGGGTGCGCTGGCTCGAGGTCCAGCGCTCGGCCGCGTTCGTCCGCGAACAGCTCGGCGCGCTGCCGCCGGGTGGTGACCGCGTCGCGGTCGGGCCCCTCGCGCCGGACTCCCTGGCGGTCGGCGTCACGGAGGGCTGGCGGGGCGAGGTGTGTCACGTGGCGATGACCGGCCCCGACGGCCGCTTCGCCCGCTACAAGGTCGTGGACCCGTCGTTCCACAACTGGACCGGGCTGGCGCTCGCGTTGCAGGGTGGGCAGATCTCCGACTTTCCCCTGTGCAACAAGAGTTTCAACCTTTCCTACTGCGGCCACGACCTCTAGGGAGCGCGATGCTGAAGGTCCTGCTCGCCCGCCTGCGCCAAGGTCATCGGACGTCCCGGTTTCCGGACGCGATGCCCGCGCTCTCCGACCGGTTCCGCGGTGCCCCGAAGATCGACCCCGGCCGCTGTGCCGCCGACTGCCGCACCTGCGCCGACGCGTGTCCCACCGGCGCCGTCGCGGTCGCCGACGGCACTGTCCGCATCGACCTCGGCCGCTGCTTGTTCTGTACGGAGTGCCAGGACGCCTGCCCGGCCGGCGCGATCACGATGGCCGGCGACTACCGCATGGCCACGAGGTCGCGCGCGGGCCTGGTCGTCGGCCCGGACCCGGTGCCTCTCGCGGCGGCGCTCGACCGGCGGGCGCGTGCACTGTTCGGGCGTTCGCTACGCCTGCGCCAGGTGAGCGCCGGGGGGTGCAACGGGTGCGAGGCCGACGCCGCCGTGCTGCAGACGATCGCCTTCGACATGCAGCGGTTCGGCATCGGCTTCGTCGCCTCGCCGCGCCACGCCGACGGGCTGCTCGTCACCGGGCCGGTCACCGCGAACATGCGCGCCGCGCTCCTCGCGACCTACGATGCGGTCCCGGCGCCCAAGCTGGTGATCGTCTCCGGCGCGTGCGCGATCTCGGGAGGCCCGTTCGCCGGCCACCCCGAGGTCGAGGGCGCGGCGGCCGGGCTATTGCCCGTTGACCTGTTCGTCCCGGGGTGCCCGCCCCACCCCGTGACGCTCCTGGACGGCCTCCTGCGCCTGCTCGGCCGCCTCCCGCGCCCGCGCTGACCCGGCCGACATCGCGGGCGGCCGGACCACGGAGGATCGGCGGCGACCACCGGACATGGAAACACGAAGGGCCGGCTCCCGGGCCGGCCCTTCGCACATTCACGGCAGGTTCTACTTCCCGGCCAGGCCGCGGGTCTCGAGCATCGGCCCGATCTCGGGGTCGCGGCCGCGGAAGGCGCGGTACATCGTGGCGAGGTCCTCGGTGTTGCCGCGCGAGAGGATCATGGCGCGGAAGCGGTCGCCGTTGGCGCGCGTCAGACCGCCGTGCTCGGTGAACCACGCGAACGCGTCGTCGTCGAGCATCTCGGCCCAGAGGTAGGCGTAGTAGCCGGCGGCGTAGCCGTTGCTCCAGATGTGGAGGAAGTAGCTGGAACGGTAGCGCGGCGGCACCTGCGGCAGATCGACCCCGGTCGCCTTCAGGGCCGCGGCCTCGAACGCGTCCACGTTCGGCTTCGGGGCGCCGGCGGCGAGCGTGTGCCACTGCATGTCGAGCTCGGCGGCGGCGAGCAGTTCGGTGAGGTCGTACCCCTGGTTGAACGTGGCGGCGCGCTTGATCTTGTCCACCAGCTCCTGCGGCATCGGCTTGCCGGTCTTGACATT
>JAKAFI010000299.1 GCA_021818005.1 Acidobacteriota bacterium
CCGGAGTCGAGCTCGACGGTGCGGGCGGCGAGGTGGACGGCGCGCACGCGGCAGCCGAGGCGCACGGCGGGCCCGGCCGCGGCGAGCGCGTCGGCGACGAGACGGATCCCGCCGGCGCGCGGGTAGAGGAACGTCGCGTTGTACCCCACCGCGCCGCGGTGCGCCCCGAACGCGCCGCCGATCACGTCGGCGAGCGAGGGCCGCGGCACGTAGCGGCCGACCCACTCGGTCGTCAGCTCGGCCGGGTCGGCGCAGAACAGCTTGCCGTTGTACGGGAGGAAGAAGTGCTCGGCCAAGCCGTCGCCGAAGCGGCCGCGCACCCACGCCGCGAAGTCGGTGGGCTCCCGATCGACCGCCGGAGTCCGCAGCGCCGCCTCGACGAAGCCGAGAACGCACGCCTGCCGGACCTCGCGCGGCAACCGGTAGGTGTTGATCTGGATCGGGTACGGCGTGACCGCGCCGGCGAGCGCGATGCCGGCCCGCCGCCGGTGCTCGCGCAGCGCCCCGTGCGCGCCGAGCTTGCGCAGCAGCGCGTGACTCTCGGCTCGCGCGAGGTGGAGGAGGTGGCCGGTGAGATCGAAGTCGAACCCGTCGCGGCGGAGCGTGCGGCAGGCCCCGCCGACCTCCGCCGCGCCCTCGAGCACCGCCGCCTCGGCGCCGAACCCGCGCAGGTGGTACGCCGCGGAGAGGCCGGTCAGCCCGGCGCCGATGACGACGACCCGACTCACTCCGCCCCCATCCGGACACGCGCCAGCACCGCGAGGAGCACGACGAACGCCAGCGCGAAGCCGGCGAGCACCGCCACGCCGACCTCCCACGGCCAGAGCACGGCCGTGCCCACGCCGACCAGCGCTCCGAGCGCGGCGATCGCGACGACCGCCGCGGTCGCCCGCGGCGTGCGGCCGCCGAACCGCGCCCGCAGGCGGAGCGGGAAGTGGTCCGGGCTGCCGTGCCAGAACGGTTGCCCGGCGCGGGCGCGCAGGACGCTCACGTACGCGGTGTCGGCGAGCGGCACCGCGAGGATCGCCAGCGGCGCCAGGAAGCCGGCTGCGCTGCGATCGCTCCAGCGGATCGCAATCGCGAGGGCGCCGATCGTGAGCCCGACCGCGAGCGAGCCGGCGTCGCCGAGGTAGATGCGCGCCGGTGGAGCGTTGAACACGAGGAAACCGGCGAGCGCCCCGGCGAGCGCAAGGGAGGCGGCCGCCTCCGGGTATTCGCCGGTGGTCAGCGCCACCGTGCCGAGCGCCAAGGCCGCGACGGCGCCGACCCCGGCCGCGAGCCCATCCATGACGTCGAGGAGGTTGAACGCGTTGCACACGGCGAACAGCCACAGCGCGGCGAGCGGCCAGCGCAGCGAGGGCGGCACCTGGGTCAGCTCGATCACGGCGCCGCTGCGCAACAGCACGAACACCGCCACCGCCTCGCCGGCGAGCTTGGCCGCCGGCGTCAACACGCCGAAGTCGTCCACCAGGCCGACGAGCAGCGTCAAGGTGCCGGCGAGGAGCAGCCCGAGCAGCAGGCTGTTGAACGCGAACACCAGGCCGAGGGCGACCAGGTAGGCGAGGAACACGGCGAGGCCACCGAGGTACGGCACCGGCTCCGCCTGCCGCTTGAGCCGGCCGTCAGGGTGGTCGACGATGCCGAAGCGCAGCGCCGCCTGGCGCGCGAGCGGGGTGAAGTAGAGCACGAGCAGAAATGCGAGCACGAAGCCGGCGCCGGCGAGCGCGGCGCTCACAGCAGCTCCGCCAGCGGCCGGCGGCGGACGAGGTGGCGCTGCGAGGCGGCGCGGCGCACGCGCGGCCAAACGCCGGGCAACGCACCCAACACCCGCGGATGCCGCAACAGCACCGATCCCACCATGGCGACCTCGCCCGGCAAAAGTAGCGGCAACCGCAACCAGAAATCAACCGGGTGGAGGTTGCGCACCAGCGTCGCCCACCGGTTCGCCAGCATCGCCGCCGCGAGCGCGGGCGGCCGGCGGAAGATCAACCGCCCGCGGCCGGGGCGCGCCGTGGCGCCGCGCCGGTGGACGGCGAGGGCGCGCGGCTCGTACACGACCGGCCACCCGGCGGCGCTCACCCGCCAGCCGAGGTCGAGGTCCTCCCAGAACGCGAAGAAGTCGGAGGGGAAGACCTCGCCGTCGACCGCCGCCGCGGCGAGTGCGGCGCGGCGGTACACCATCGCGGCGCCGCACGCGGCGAGCACCGTGGCGGGCTCGGCGAAGCGCCCGGCCGCCGGGCCGCCGTAGCCGCGGTCGCGCACGCGCAGCAGCAGCGGCGTCAGCACCTGGCCGCACGAGTCGAGCAGCTCGCCACCGGGGCGCTCGAGGCGCGGCGCCACCCCGCCGACCTCGGGGCGGCACGCGAGAAGTTCCGTGCAGACCGCGAAGAACTGCGCCGCCGGAAAGCAGTCCGGGTTGAAGAAGCCGATCGTCTCGACCGCGGGGTCGAGCGCCGCCAGGCCGGCCGCACAGCCGCCGGCGTAGCCGGCGTTGGCCGCCAGCGGCAGGCCCCGCACGCCGGCCGGCGGGCGCTCGGCGAGCGCGCGCGAGCCGTCGGAGGACGCGCAGTCCACGAGCACGACCTCGACCGGGACGGTCTGCGCGCGCAGGGCGTCCAGGCATGCGGGGAGGTCGTCGCCACCGTTGAAGTTGACGACGACGGCGGCGGCCCTCATCGTCCCGCCACCTCGCGCCACACCTCGAGGTGCCGGTGCGCCGCCTCGCGCCACGAGAACGAGACGGCCAGAACCGGGCCGGCCGCGCGCAGCCGTGCCGCCGTCTCCCCGTCTTCGAGGACACGTCCGGCCGCGGCGGCGAGCGCCTCGGCGTCGCCGCTCGGGAACAGCGCCACGGCCGCGCTGAAGTGCTCGCGGTGGACCGCGATGTCGGAGGCCACCACAGCGCCGCCGCAGGCGAGCGCCTCGAGCACGGGGAGGTCGAACCCCTCGCCGCGCGACGGCGCCAGAACCGCCGCTGCGCCCGCGATCAGGGCGGGGAGCGCCTCGTCGCCGACGCGCCCGAGTCGCCGCACCCACGGGTGCGGGCGGTGCAACGCCGGCACGTCCGCGCGTGCCTGACCCACGAGCACCAGCTCGAGCTCGGGGGCGCGGGCGCGCAGCGTGGCGCAGGCGGCCAGCGCCAGGTCGATCCCGCGCCGCGGCTCGAGCGCCCCGAGCTGCAGGAGGTAGGGCCGTATCAGCCCGAAGCGGGCCCGCACCGTCTCCACGGCGCGCGCCGGCGGCGGCGCGAAGCGGGTCAGGTCCACCCCGTAGCCGGTCACATGGATCCGCGACGCCGGCACGCCGCAGTGCTCCCGGACCGCGTCTGCCACGCTCGGCGAGCCCACGAACACGGCGGCGGCGCGGCGCGCACCGGACGGGATGAGCCAGCGCAGCGGGTTGGCGCCAGCGCGCGGGAACCACTCCGGGTGTTCGAGCGCGAGCACGTCGTGCACCGCGACCGTGACCGGGCAGCGCGGCGCGAGCGGCGGATAGTAGAAGGGGAAGTGGAACACGGCGTACCCGCGCCCGGTCGCGCGCTGCAGATCCCACAGCACCCAGGGGAGCGTGCGCCGCGGGGCGGGCGGGCGGACGACGTCGAGGTCGAGGTCTCCGGGGGCTAGCTCCGCCAGACCGGCGAGCAACCCCTCGAGGTAGCGCGCGACGCCGGCGCGCTCGGCGAGCAGCGGCTTGCCGTCAACCCCGACGCGCATCGATCCCGATCGTGAGCGCCGGCCGCGTGGCATGATGGATGCGATGCGCATCGGTTTCGACGCCCGGGCAGCGTTTCTCGACCCCCACCGCGGCTTCGGCCGCGTCGCGCGCGCCGTAGTCGAGGCGTTGCTCGGGGCCGTGCCCGGCGAGGTCGTGGTCTTCGTTCCGCACGGTGCTCTCGTACCTCCCCCATGGTACTCACGCGCCGCGG
>JAKAFI010000025.1 GCA_021818005.1 Acidobacteriota bacterium
GTGCCGAGCGCTCCGAGCTCTGGCCGGTCTCGGCCGCGGTCGGGGCGGCGCTCGCGGCGGGCGCCGCGACGGCGTCGGAACGGCCCTGCGACGGCGCCGAGCGCGAGCAGCCGCCGAGACCGATCACCGCGGCCGGGACCAGGAGAAGCGAAGCGAGCAGTGGCGTGCGCATCGGTCACCTCCGGGAGCGGCGCTCCCGCAAGGGACAGCGTCCGGGTCGCCGCGCCTATTCCGGGTACCACGGCGGCGACCGCCCGCGCCGTGACTGAGGTCACCGCAAGAATGTGGTGCGACGCGGCGGGCCGTCAGTCCCAGACTTTGAGGCGCGGCCACACCGTAGCGAGCGTCCAACTCTTCGGCTGGCGGCAGAGGTAGAGCGTGAAATGCTCCTGCGCCATCGCGTAGCGCTGCCCGATCTCGGCGACCGGCTGCACCTCCGCGAATTCGCGCTCGAGCACCGCGCGGCGGTCGCCCATGACGAGCATCACGTCGCCGGTGTAGCCGCGCGGCCCCCAGTACCAGTATGAGAGGTGGCCGCTGATCGCCTTCGGGAGGCCGAGCGCCGGGCCGTAGAAGTCGATCGCCCCGGCCTGCCCGTAGTCGTTGCCGAAGATCGCGCAGCGCGCCCGCTCGGCGGCCGGCAGCGCGAAGTACGCTTTCGCCACGGCCTGCGCCATCTCCGGCCAGCCGAAGCGGTCGGCGAACAGCTGCGGCAGGGCGCTCGCCTTGCGGTGCTCGATCCGCGGCTGGTTGAGGTGGATCGCCGCCGTGTAGCGCAAGTAGGTCGTGGGCGGCAGCAGCGGCATCGCGAGCGGCGCCAACGCTGCGGCGGCGAACGCCAAGGCGGCGGCGTACGCCGGCTTCGCCCATCCGAGGCCTGGCCGCGCGAGCCCGGCCTCGAGCGCGACCGCGCCGGCGGCGAACAGCATCGCGTACGCCGGCAGCGGGTAGTAGACGCGGCCGTGCAGAGCGAGGAGCACCGCGATGGTGACGACGTAGGCGAGGCCGAGCGCGCGGTACGGGCGCGCCCCGCGTCCGGCGAGCAGCCGCCCGAGGCCCGCCACCCAGAGCGGGGTGGCGAGCGGGCCGGTCAGGATCGCCTGCTGCGCGATGAACTGCAGCGGCGAGAGCTCGACGTTGCGGCCGCTGCGGCGGATGTTGGCGAGCATCTCGAGGTGGGGGAAGTGGTGCTGGATCATCCAGACGAGGTTGGGCAGGAAGATCAGGACCGCGACCGCGCCGCCCGCCACGAACCAGCGGTTCGCCATCAGCCGGCGCTCGGGGGTGAACAGCAGGCCGGCGACGAGGGCGAAACCGAACAGCAGCATCGTGTCCTTGTTCTCGAGCCCGATCCCGGCGAGCAGGCCGAAGACGACCCACAGCCTTGCGTTCCCCGTGCGGATCATGCGCACCAGCACGAGCGCGCACCCCATCCAGAGCAGCGGCTCGATCGAGTTCATCGACAGGTAGCTCCCGGCGAGCAGGTCGCCGGGCGCGGTCGCGACCGCGAACGCGGCCAGCCCCTGCGCGAAGCGTTTCCCGCCCAGCTCGCGCGCCAGGGCGCCGGCGAGCAGCACCAGGCCGGCGCCGGCGAGCGCCGGGAAGAGCCGGATCCCGACAATCGAGTGGCCGAACAGGGCGCGCGCGAGCCACGCCTGCGCCGCGGTCAGCGGCGGCATGTCCACGTACCCCCAGGCGAGGTGCTCGCCGCAGGCGAGGAAGTAGAGCTCGTCGATGAAGAGGCCGTAAACGCGGGCCGTCGCGAGGTGGAGCGCGAGCGTGCCGGCGGCGATCGCCGCGACGATCGCCGAGCCGCTCGCCCAGGCGCGCGCCGGCGCCCCACGGTCACCGGCTCGGCCGTCCGGCCTGCTCAGTCCCGCCCGTCCGCCCGTGTCCTCGGTCATCCGCCCCCCCGGCGATCGCGTCGCCGCCCGGGCGCACGATCGTACACCCCGGTACGATCGGCCGGCGGCGGGAGTTTTCCCGGTCGCGGCGCGGTTGTGGGCGGACGCCGGAGGCTCTCGTGAAGAGCTCGAACCGTTTCGTCACCCCCACGTACACCCTCTTTCGCCTCGTGACCGGGCTGCTGTTCGTCTGCCACGGGGCCCAGAAGCTGTTCGGCGCCTTCGGCGTCGCCCGGATGACCGCGCCGCTGTTCGTCGCGGCCGGCGTGATTGAGCTCGTCGGCGGGACCCTCATCGCGGCCGGCCTGTTCGCCTCGTTCGCGGCGTTCCTGGCCAGCGGCGAGATGGCGGTCGCGTACTTCATGATGCACGCGCCGCACGCCTTCCTGCCGATCGTCAACCACGGCGAGCTGGCGGTGCTGTACTGCTTCGCGTTCCTGTTCATCGCCGCGAACGGCTCCGGGGCGTGGAGCCTCGACGCCCTGATCTGGAAGCGCGCGACGGCGTAGCTCGTCCAACCGCGCCCCGCCACGGCCGGCCGCTACCCGGCGACGAAGAGCCGGTAGTACTCGCGGAATTCCGCGGCGAGGTGACCGGGGGCGAGGACGAGGTGGTTGCCGAGCGGGCGGGTGAGCAGCTCGCCAAGGTCGGCGTCGAGGCGCACCCGGACCTGGGTGCGGCAGCGGTTCGGGTCGTCGCCGCTCGCGGTGACCTCGCCGTCGGCGACGAACAGGCCGCGCAGGTCGGCGCCGCCGATGCGCGCCACCGTGGCCGGCCCCGGCGGGATCTCGCCCGCGATCGCGACGCCCTGCGACGACTCGAAGTGCGAGCGCAGCGCGTAGCGTCTCACCAGGCGGCGGGGGACGGTGCAGTGCGCCAGCCACACCGTGCCGGCCGCCGCGTCGATCGCCTGCGGGTTCGCCATGAACCCCGGCCCGCCGGTCGTCAGCCGCAGCCAGAGCAGCGTCAGCGCCGCCGGCACGTCGCCCTCGCACCCGGCCACGATCCCCTCGTCCTGCAGCCGCGACAGCGCCAGGCACCCGGTCGTGCCGGCGCGGGTCACGAGGTCGAAGCAGCGCACGGCGCAGGCGTCGAGGCGGTGGGCGCGGACGACCGCGGCGAGCGCCACGGCGACGCGGGCGGCTGCCTCGAGGTCGGCCGGCGACGGCTCACCGACCGTCTCGGCGGCGGCGACGGCGTCCGCCCGGACGCGCTCCGCGTCGGTGGGGTCCGCGCCCGCCATCGCGGCGAACACCTCCTCGATCGGGACGTCCACCACCTCGGGGCCCCACGTCGCACGCACCAGCTCCGGCGGCGGGGCGCTCGCCACCAGCCAGTCGGACGGCGCGCCGATCCGGCCGAGGCGGGCCGCATGCAGGCGACGGCGCACCTCGAGGTGGCGGGCGAGAAGCGCGAGCTCGGGGCCCTCGTCCTCGAGGGGAAAGATCCGTCCCGGCCGCCCGCGCTGGCGCAGGCAGGCGAGGACTTCGAGCGCGGCGGGGAGCGAGTTCAGGCCGGCGTGCGCGAGCAGGAAGACTGGCCCGGCAAGCCGCTCGGTCGCCGCGAGCGCAAGGTGCTCGCTCCCCCCGGTGACGATGAGCAGGGCATCCGCCGCGTCGGCCGCCGCGGTGACGAAGCGGTACGCGACCCCGCGCCGCGCGAGCCGCTCGCCCGCGCGCGCGACCGCCGCGGCGACCTGGTCCGGCGGGTTGAGCGCCGCGGCGAGCGGTCGGATCCTCAGCATGGCGGCGGCGAGCATAGCCCGGTTCAGAGTGCAAGGCGCAGGGGCCGCCCCGAGGCCTTGAGTCCCGAACCCCGGAGGAGCGACGACGTGGGTTGTGGATCGTGGGTCGTGGGTCGAAGAAACAGGGGTCAGGAGCCAGAGCCCCGAAACTTGGGGCTCGGGGTGCGGGCCTCAGAACATACAGACACAACTTGGCGTGACGACACGACAGTGCGGGCAGCGGCCACGTAGTCGTCTTCTCGATCCACGATCCACCACCCACGACCCACGGTCTTCTCGGACCCCTGTCCTGCTACGAGGAGCTGGCGAGCGGTCCGATCTCCTTCTCTATCGCTGTGAGGACATTGCAGCGCTCGACAAATCCCACCGCGATCGGCGGCCGCGGTCCCTCGAGGAGACCGACACCGAGATTTCGCGCAATGTCCGGGTGTGCCAACACGCCTGGAGTTGCGCCTAACCCCCGACGTTTTGTACGAATCAGGTTCCGGCCGAATGCGGAGAAGAAGGGGTGAAGAGAGGGTCTTGACGGCGCTCTCTCAATATGTTACATTTTCTCGGCACTTACGTATGAAAGCCGAGCACTCGTGACAAGAGGCACCACACTCCCCGATGAAGCACGCCACCTGTTCCAGCAGGTCGGAATGGCTCGCTCGCGCGACCTTGAGAGAGTCGGCGTGTCCCGGACCCAAGTCCAGCGACTGCGTGCGCGTGGCCTGATCGAGCGCGTAGGCCGCGGCCTCTACCGGCTCTCCTCGGCGCCGCTGAGCGAACAGCTGCATCTGGCACAGGCGGCACGCTGCGTACCCACCGGCGTCGTCTGCCTGCTGTCGGCGCTGCGCTTTCACGGCCTCACGACACAAAACCCGTTCGAGGTCTGGATGGCGATCGATCGCAAGGCGTGGCGGCCACGGATCGACCATCCGCCGCTGCGCCTGCTTTACCTCTCGGGCGTGTCGCTGCAGGAAGGGGTGGAGGCGCACGAGGTCGATGGCGTGACCGTGCGCGTGTTCAGCGCGGCCAAGACCGTTGCGGACTGCTTCAAGTTCCGTAACAAGATCGGCACGGACGTCGCGGTCGAGGCGCTGCGCGATTTCCGGCGTCGGCATCCGAAGCACCTGGATGCCCTCTGGCGGTTCGCCGAGGTCGACCGCGTCACGCGGGTGATCCGTCCCTACCTGGAGGCAGTGGGGTGACCCCCGCCCGGCAGCCAACCAATATCGCGGCGTCGGTTCGCGCCCGCCTGCTGAACCTCTCGCGGCAACGGCACGTGGAGCTTCAACTCCTGCTCTCAGAGTTCGCAATCGAACGGCTGCTCTACCGGTTTGGCGTCTCGGGGCATGCGGACCATTTCGTGCTCAAGGGCGCGATGCTCTTCAAGCTCTGGCCGGAGGTCGCACGCCGCGCCACCTGGGACCTCGACCTCTTGGGTCGTGGCACCGAGACCGTCAAGGACGTGGTCGCCGTCGTCCGGGAGGTGTGCGGGATCCAAATCGGCGACGGTATCGAGTTCGACGTCGCGTCCGTGGCCGGCGAGGAGATCCGAGCGTCTGAGGAGTACGCGGGAGTGCGGGTGCGTCTCGAGGCTCGGCTCGCGGAGGCACGAATCCCGGTGCAAGTCGATGTCGGCTTCGGCGACGCCGTAACGCCGGCGCCGGCGCGCATGCACTATCCGACGCTCCTCGACCACCCAGCGCCGCACATCCTCGCCTATCCGCGCGAGGCGGTCGTGGCCGAGAAACTCGAGGCGATGGTCTCGCTGGGAGTCATCAACAGCCGGATGAAGGACTTCTACGATATCCACCTGTTGGCCTCGTCGTTCACCTTCGAAGGGTCAACACTGGTGCGGGCGGTACGTGGCACCTTCGAGCGCCGTGCGACGCCGTTCCCGGCTGGAGAACCAGTCGCGCTGACCCGCGAGTTTCTCACCGCTCCCGAGCGCCGGGCGCAATGGCGCGCGTTCCTCCGCAGGGGCCGGCTCAGCGCGCCGCCGAACGCCGGCGACCTTGCTGAAGCCTTGCGGCGCTTCGTGGGACCGGTCCTGACGGCCGCAGCGAAGGGAGAGGCGTTCGAGGCGCGATGGTCCCCGGGAGGACCCTGGCGATGACCGCGCGTCAGCTTCCAGCTCCCGCCGGCTGAGAGCTGGGTCGCTTACCACGAGCTCGCGAGCGGGCCGATCGCGCTCTCGACCGCGGCGAGGACGTCGCAGCGCTCGACGGCCGCCATCATCGCGTTGTGGTCGGCGAACAGCGGGCGGTCGACGTCGAGATGGGCGACGACCTTGCGCACGGCGGCCTTCGCGGCCTGCGTGCCGTGGCCGGGGGTGAACTCGCGGAAGTCGAGCGCCTGCGCCGCGGCGATCAGCTCGATCCCGAGCACGCCGAACGCGTTCGTTAGGATCTGCTTGGTCTTAAGCGCCGCGTTCATCCCCATGCTGACGAAGTCCTCCTGGTCGGCCGCCGCCGGGATCGACTGCACGAACGACGGCGCCGAGAGGATGCGCTGCTCGACGATCAGCATGTCGGCCGTGTACTGCGACAGCATGTGGCCGGAGAACATCCCGGCGCCCTTGGTGAGGAACGCCGGCAGCCCGACCGAGAGGGCGGGGTTGAGCAGGCGGTTGAGGCGGCGCTCGGAGAGCACGGAGACCATGGTGACGCCGGCGCCGACGGTGTCGAGCGGCAGCGACACCGGCGTCCCCTGGAAGTTGGCGCCGGTGAGGACGCGGTCCTGCTCGGCGACGAAGATCGGGTTGTCGGCGACGCCGTTGAGCTCGATCTCGAACTGCTTGCGCGCGTACGCCATCATGTCGCGCAGCGCGCCGATGACCTGCGGCGTCGCGCGCATCGAGTAGGCGTCCTGCACCTTGACCTTGAGCTTGCCGGTGACCAGGTCGGAGCCGTCCATGACCTGGCGCAGGTTGGCGGCGCAGGTGACGGCGCCGGGGAAGCCGCGCAGCTCGTGCAGCATCGCCTGGTACGGCTTCATGTTGGCGAGCAGCGCCTCGAGCGACATCGCGGCCGCGATCTCGGCCTGCTTGATCCAGCGCTCGATGTCGAACAGGAGCAGGCAACCCATCCCGGTGATCAGGTTGGAGCCGTTGATCGCGGCGAGGCCGTCGCGCGCCTGCAACCCCGGCACCGGCACGCCGGCGAGTTCCATCGCCTTCGCGGTCGGCATCCGCTCGCCCTTGAAGAACGCCTCCCCCTCGCCCATCAGCGAGAGCGCGAGCTGGCTCATCGGGGCGAGGTCGCCACAGGCGCCGACGCTGCCCTTCTCGCACACCACCGGCGTGACCCCGGCGTTGAGCATGGCGACGTAGGTGAGCGGGATCTCGGGGCGGCAGCCGGAGTAACCGCGGGCGTGCACGTTGACGCGCGAGACCATCGCGGCGCGCACATGCTCGACCGGGGCCGGCGCGCCGATCCCGGCGGCGTGGTTGTAGATCAGGTAGCGCTGGAACTGTTTGACCTGCTCGTCGGAGAGCACGACCTCGGAGAACTCGCCGATGCCGGTGTTGACGCCGTACATGATCTCGTGCGCGACGATCTTCTTCTCGAGCATGCCGCGGCACGTCTTGATGCGCTCGATCGCGGCGGGCGCGAGTTCGACCTTGGCGCCGTGGCGGGCGACGGCGACGACGTCCTCGATCCTCAGGTGCTGTCCGTCCAGGGTCACAGGCATCGATGGGTCCTTCCCGGCCGGGCCGCCGGCCCCGCCGCATGCGGCGCCGCCATGATACGACGTTTCACAAGCGGCGCGGGCCGCTCACTCCGGCAGGCCGGCGTCGGCGGCGACGAGGCGCGCGATCCCCGCCCAGTCGATGCCGCCGAGACCGTGCCCGACCGCGGCGAGGAAGCGGTCGTGCAGGCAGCTCGCGAACGGCATCGGCACCGCGCGCGCGTCGGCGGCGGCGAGCGCCAGGCGCACGTCCTTGAGGCCGAGCGCGAGGGCGAAGCCGGCCGGCTCGAAGCGCCGGGCGGCGATCGCGCCGCCGTAATTCTCCACCACGGGCGAGCGGAACAGCGCGTTGACGGCCGCCATCAGCGTCGCGGGCTCCACCCCCCAGGCGCGCGCCAGCGTCTGCGCCTCGGCGAGCGCCTCGATCGTCGAGGCGAGGAGGAAGTTGCCGGCGAGCTTGACCGCGTTGGCCGCCTCCGGCTCGCTCCCGGCGACGATGACCCCCTGCCCGAGCGCGTCGAACGCCGGACGGCAGGCGGCGACCGCACCTTCCTCGCCGCCGGCGACGATCCACAGCTTCGCGGCCGCGGCCGCCTCCGGGCGCCCGAACACCGGCGCCGCGACGTAGCGCTGCCCGGCGGCGGCGTGGGCGGCCGCGAGCCGCTGCGAGAGCGCGACCGAGATCGTGCTCATCGAGGCGTGCACCGCCCCCGCCGGCAGCGCGCCGAGGAGGCCGTCGTCGCCGAGTGCGATCCGCTCCGCCGCCGCGTCGTCGGCGAGCATCGTGACCGCCAGCTCGGCCCCGGCGGCGGCCGCCGCCGGCGTCGCCGCGACGGCCGCGCCGAGCCGCTCGAGCTCGACGGTGCGGCCGGCGCTGCGGTTGTAGACGGTGACGGCGTGCCCCGCCCGCACCAGGTTGGCCGCCATCGGCGCCCCCATCCGCCCGAGACCCGCGAACGCGATCCTCATCGTGACCTCCTCCGTGCGGCCGCCGTCACCCTTTGACGGCGAAGCCGCGCGCCGCGAGCAGCGCTCGCAGTGCCTCGCGGCGGTCGCCCTGCAGCTCGAGCGCCCCGTCGCGCGCGGTGCCGCCGGTGCCGAGCGCGCGCTTGAGCTCGCGCAGCAGCTCCGCGCCGAACGCGGCGTTGCGCGGCAGGCCATCCACAACCGTGACGCTCTTGCCGCCGCGCCCCTTGCTCTCCAGGCGCACCTTGACCGTCACCTTGGCCGGGACGGCCTCCTCGAGCCGGCTCGAGCACTGGCAGCGCTCGGCCGGCCACCCGCACGTCGGGCACAGACGCCCGGCCTGCGTCGAGTACACCGGCCGGCCGCGCGACGCTTGCATGCGTGCATCATCGCACGCCCGCCCGCTCTCTCCCGGCAGCACACTGAGGCCGGGGCCGGTTGTCGCTGCGGACCGAAATCCGACGCGAGGAGAGTCCTCACCGGGTGCGGGTCGCGAGCGAGGCCGCGAGCCAGCTCGGGAACTCCCGCCATGGCAGCGCGACGTGGCCTCCGGGCAGCTCGCGCGCCTTCGGGACCCGACAGACCAGCATGCCGTGCGCGGCGGCCTCCTCACCCACCAGCTCGCGGAAGCGGGTGAGCGCGGCGCCGTGCCGCGCCGTCGGCGACGCCGTGAGCTTCACCTCGACCGGCACGAGCGTGCCGCGAACGCCGAGCACGAGGTCGACCTCCGGGCCGCCGTGGGAGCGCCAGAAGAAGATGTCGGGCCGCAGCCCGGCGGCGGCGTAGGCCTTCATCGCCTCGGTGGCGATGAACCCCTCAAACAGGGCGCCGCCCATCGCGCCGGCGAGTGCGGCCTCCGGCGCCGGCTGGCGGGTCAGCTCGCAGACCAGGCCCGAGTCGAGGAAGAACAGCTTCGGTGCCTTGATCACGCGCTTCCCCAGGTTGCGGAAATAGGGCGGCACCAGGCGCACGAGGTGAGCCGCCTCGAGGACCGAGAGCCACGCCCGCGCCGTCGGCTGCGAGATGCCGAGCTCGCGCGCGAGCTCGGCCAGGTTCAGCTCCTGGGCGTGACGCGCCGCGCAGAGCGCCACGAACGCCTGAAACGAGCGCAGGTCGGTGATGTTGCGCAGCCGGCGGATGTCGCGCTCGACGTACGTCTGCAGGTACGAGCGCAGCCAGAGGTCGCGCGTGGCCGGGGCCAGCGCCGGCGCCGGGAAGCCGCTCGACCAGATCGTCGCGGCGAGCGGGTCGCGGCCCCTGGCCGCGTGCTCGAGCAGCGAGAACGGCAGCAGCTCGAGGATCGCGATGCGCCCGACGAGGTGCTCCGCGACGTCGCGGCCGAGGGCGAGCTGCTGCGATCCGGTCAGCAGGTAGCGGGCCCCGCGGCGAGGGCGGGTGTCGACGCGCATCTTCAGGTGGGGCAGCAGCTCCGGGCAGTTCTGGATCTCGTCGAGGATGACGCGACGCTCCCCGAAGCGGTCGAGAAACGCGTTCGGGTCGTCGCGCGCCAGCTCCCGCTCCAGCGGGTCGTCGAGCGACACGTAGCCGGTGCCGGCGCCGCCCTCGTGGCGGAGGAACGTCGTCTTCCCGGACTGCCGCGGTCCGGTCACCAGCACGGCCGGGAAGTGAGCCAGCGCGTGCTCGAGCGCGCCACGCAGGAGCCGCTTGACGTACATGTGCCAATTCTAAACTCTAATTTTGAATCCGGCAAGCCGATGGATGCTCAACACCGTCGCGGGCCTGCACGAGCGAGCCGGACGGGTGGCGGCGGTCCGGCGAGCTGGGCCGAGCGCGCTCGACGCCGTCGGCGCGCGACCGGAATCAGAACGCGACCGCGGTCGCGTCGCCGCTCGCGTTGACGTCCTTGCTGTAGCGCTTGCCGTCGACGCCGAGCGTGACGGTGTAGCGGCCGGGGGCGACGCGCCCGAGCGAGACGACGCCGTCATCGCCGAACGCGAGCTCGGGTGTGACGCCGGAGAGGAGCGGCGTCAGGTCGAGGCCGCGCTCGCCCTTGATCGACAGCGACTCGACCGGCACCCCCGCGCACTCGACGAGCGGGCAGGCGACCGTGAGCGAGGTCCCCGCGTCGGGGAGATCGGGCCGTAGCGCGACGACGTTCTCGCCGGCGAGCCGCACGGACGCGGCCGCGCCCGCCCCGGCGAGCGGATCGGCCCACGCCGCCACGTACTCGCCGGCGGGGAGCGGGGGCAGCGCGGCGGTGCCGCCGTCCATCGTGAACGCCCCAAGCACGAAGCGGCCGTCGGCCGAGAAGATCGAGACCGGCACGAACGCGGCCGGGCTGCGGTCGGGGCGGAGGAGCTCGACCCGGATCCGACCGCCCTCCCCGGGGGTGAGGACGACGGGGGGGAGCGGCTCCTCGCGCGGGACCGCCACGCCGTCGACGACGGCGGGGGCGTAGCCGTCGCGTGTGACGACGAGCCGGTAGCTCCCCGGCGCGGCGTGCTCGAGGGTGAACCCCCCTTCGGCGTTGGCCTGGGTGGACGCGACCTCGCGCCCGAGCTCGCCGTCGACGAGCACGACGCTGGCGTCAAGCCCGCGCCCGGACGGGTCGGCGACGCGGCCGCGCACCGTCGCGTCGGGCAGCGGTACCGGCAGCGTCACCTCCGGCTCGTCCGCGACCCGCAGGCGCAGCGTGGCGGTCGAGCGGCCGGAGTCGTAAGTGAGCCAGACCACGCCGCTCGGCGCGTCGGCGGCGGTGAACGAGCCGTCCGCGCCGACCGCGGCGCTCACCTGGCTCGCGGGCACGCCGAGGTCGATCGTGTCCGCCCCGTAGCGGACGGTGAGCCGAGGCTGGGTGCGGCCGCGGTCGAGGCCCGAGGCGAGGTACACGGTCCCGCCGGTGGCGGCGAGGCCGCCGGAGAGCACGAGGCCGCGCAGCGTGACGCCGCCGAGCTCGAAGTCGGCGGTGGCCGCCGGCTGACTGCGCGCGAGCACGACCTCGCGGGCGCGCAGGAGCCTCCCGCGCCAGAGCTCGACGCGGTACCGCCCCGGCCCGAGGGCGGGGAGCCGGTAGCGGCCGTCGTCGTCGCTGGTCGCGCTCGCGAACGGCTCGATCACCTCGCGCGCGGGGTCGAGCACCCTGACCTCGATCCCGGTCTGCGGCGAGCCGCCGAGCGCGGTCGTGCGGCCGCCGGGGCCGACGCCAGCGCGACCGTGATCGGCCGCTCGGGGTCGGCGACCTCGACCCGGCCCTCGAGGAAGCTCGCCTTGGCGAACGTGAACGGGCACGGGAGGCGGGGGACCGCGAGCGCGAACGCGCCGTCGTCGCCGCTCGTCGTCGCCTCGCCCCCGCCGCTCACCGCGACGCCCGCTAGGGCCTCGCCCCGCTCGTCCGTCACGGTGCCGCGCAGCGTGACGCCGGGACGGAGCACGACGGGCGGCGTCGCGTCCGGCGTGACGTCCGCGGCGGCCGCGAGGAACCCCGGCACTGTCACGGTCAGGTGCCACGGCCGGCGTCCGAGACCGGTCACGGTGACCGTCCCGTCGGTCGCCACGGCGCCGCACCGGCGCCACCGCAGGCCGTCGCCAGGAGCACCGCCGAGAGCGCCGGCGAGGCACGCCCGGCCGCCGGCCGGGAGCGGCGCCGCGCCGGGCGCCTCGACTCGCCCGGACCACACCCGTCCCGCCTCGAGGCGGAGTTCGGTGGGGGGCCCGCCCTCGCCGACCGCGACGACGGCAGGCGCGAAGTCGGGGTGGTCGATGGCCATCACGGCGCCGCGGAGGAGCGGCACGGCCAGCTCCACGACCCCGCGGTCGTCGGTGACGCCGTTTGCCGAAAACGGGAGCAGCGCCGCCAGCCGGCCCTGGGCGGGCGCCGAGACGCGCACGTCGGCGCCGGCCGCCGGGCGGCCGTCGGGGCCGAGCACGCGCAGCAGGCTCGCCTCGCCGGCCGCGACTACCACCAGGAGACACACGAGCGAGCGAACCGCCGTCATGGTCACGCTCCGATCCTCTCAGTCGTTCGTCCCGGGCGCGCGGCGCAGCTCGCGGGCCGGGATGAAGAGGATGCGCCGCGAGCGCTTGCCGCGGTTCGTATCAACGTTGACCTCCTGCTCGACGAACGCCCACTCGCGCGGGCCGGGCACGACGACCAGGTGCGGCGCGGTGGTGGGGAGCGCAATCGTCGCCTCGAGCGTGTCGCGGGTCGCGTCGATCCGGTGCAGCGACCACGCGGTGGCGCCGCCCGCCGGCCGGCGCGTCAGCAGGTAGAGGCGGTCGCCCTGCCCGTATAGCCCCGCCGCCATCGACGCCGCCTCGAAGCGGCGCGCACACTCGAGTTGGGGGTTGCTCCCACGCCGCGGGATCACGGGCACCTCCGCGAACCCCGGCGGGAACGAGCGCAGCCGGTGCGTCCCCGGGAAGACGCGCTCGAGGTGGGGGCCGCCCTCGAAGACGAGGGCGAAGACCTCGCCCTTGACCTGCGCGAGCGCCGGCACCAGCCACGCCAGGCCGCCCTCGTTCGTGGCCTCGGCCAGTGCGCGAAGCGGGGTCAAGACCGGCGTCGGCTCGAGCTGCAGGTGGGCGTAGCCGAAGACGGGGAATCCCGGCGTCCCGGGCTGCGTGCAGGCGGCGAGGCCGATCACGCCGCTGGAAACGAATTGCAGTTGGAGCAACGCGTTGAGCGACTCGCAGTCGGGAAACGTCAGCTTCCGGAGGTCGACGAACCCCTCCTCGTGCAGCGACCGGTCGAGGCGCAGAATCGCGTGCGCGGTGGGGAGCCACACCGCCCCGTCGGGGCCCGGAGCAACTTCATTCCCGAAGAGCACCCCCGGGTGGTCTTGCATCGGGAACGTCATCACAGCCCCGGAACGTCCGTCCCGCAGGACCTTGGCAAGCTGGAACGGCCAGAACGTGTGTAGGAGGAGGACGCGCCCGCCGTCGAGCCAGGCGCCCGACGTCACGGTCCCGCCGAGAGGGAACGCCGCCTCCCGGCTCGGCCGCGGCGAGCCGCGGTCGGTCGCCACCGGCGGCGGTCCCGCCGCGGCGGTGACCGCAGCCAGACCGACAACCAGCGCGCCACCGAGGCGCGCGAGTCGGGCGCCGGCGCCCGCGCCGTCACCAGCGTGAACGTTCCTCGAACCGCGCCGGGCCCGCGCGCAAGAGCCTGGCCGCTTCCCAATAGGTCGTGACGTCATCATTGACCATCCTGTCCACAAGCTGATCTCATTGTGGCCGATCGGCTCGCGACGGGCAAGCGCCACAACCGAACTGAGCGACTTGGAGGAGCGCGGCCGTGTCGGCGCGGCGCGGGGACGCGAACCGCGCTACTCGTAGCGCAGCGCTTCGATCGGGTCGAGCTTGGCGGCGCGGTACGCCGGGTAGGTGCCGAAGAAGAAGCCGACGAGGCCGGAGACGCCGAAGCCGGCCGCGACCGCCCACAGCGAGATGCTGGTCGTGAACGGGCTCAGCGCGCCGACCAGGTGCGACAGGCCGACGCCGACGAGGACGCCGGTCGCGCCGCCGACGAGGGCGAGGGTGATCGCCTCGGTGACGAACTGCTGCCGGATGTCGGCGCGGCGGGCGCCCAGCGCGCGGCGGACGCCGATCTCGCGCGTGCGCTGGGTGACGTTCATCAGCATGATGTTCATCACGCCGACGCCGCCGATGATCAGCGAGATCCCGGCGATCACCAGCATCGCGGCGGAGACCCCGCCGGTGATCTGGCGGAAAGTGCGGATCGTGCGCTCCGGCGTGCGCACGCCGAAGTTGTTGGGTTGGCTAAAGCTCAGGCCGCGGCGCTCGCGCAGGATCTGCGTGCCCTCCTCGATCGCGAGGTTGACCCACTCCGGCTTCTTCGGCACGGTCGCGATGACGCAGCCGTAGGTCCGCTTTACGTCCGGCCAGATACGGTCGAAGATCCCGACCGGGATCTCGATCTGCTGGTCGGCGCTCGAGTCGAACATGCCGCCCTTCTTCTCCATCACGCCGATGACGCGGAACGGGCGGCCGTTGATCTCGATCTCGCGCCCGAGCGGGTCGACGTGGGGGAAGAGCGCCTCAACGATCCCGGTGCCGATCGCCGCCACCGGCGCCGAGTGCAGCTCCTCGCCGGCGGTGAAGAAGCGGCCGTGCGAGACGAAGTGGTTGTTCGCCTCGGGGTAGTAGTGGGTGACGCCGCCGACCGACGCGTTGTTGGTGCGGTTGCCGCGGTAGCGCACCTCGACGTTGGTGGTGACCCAGCGCTCCGGCGAGACGTAGGCGATCGCCGGGGCGTACTCGCGGATGGCGTCGGCGTCCGCGAGCGTGAGCACCGGGCGCAGGCGCTGCGCCTCCGGGAGCGGCCCGCCGCCGCCGAAACGGTCGTCGAGGCGCTGGAACTGCACCAGAGTCGCGCCGAAGTTCTGGAACTGGGCGATGAAGCTGCGGTTGAACCCCTGCACCAACGAGACCATCACGATCACGGTCGCGACCCCGATGATGATGCCGAGGCAGGTGAGGAACGAGCGCAACTTCTGCGCGCGGATCGTGCGCAGCGCGGTGAGCACGTTCTCGCGCCAGGCGGCGAGGACCTTGTCGAGGCGGCCCATTCAGGCCCCCACCCGAAGGACCGGGGTTCGGGGCTCGGGGCTCGGGGCCCGGGAAGAGGCCGTGGTCCGTGGTCCGTGGTCCGTGGTCCGAAAGGAGACCGTGAGTCGTGGATCGTGGTTCGTGATTCGAGAAGGCGCAGAGGCAGGTCTCACCGCCCGCGGTTGATCGCAGCGGACACGGCACGCCGGGGCTGTGGTCCCTTTGCCCTTCGCCCTTTCCCCTTTGCCGCTTCTCCTCGGCTCCTCGGCTCCTCGGCACCTCAGCGAAGTGACACGCGCCGCGCTCATCACTCCTCCCGCAGGGCGACGATCGGGTCGAGGCGCGCGGCGCGCACCGCCGGCAGCCAGCCGGCGAGCACGCCGGCGAGCGTCGCGACGGTGAGGCCGGTGCCGACCAGGAACGGCGTCACCCGCGCCGGGAACGGGCTCCAGTGCCCGACCGCGAGCGCCGCGAGCCAGCCGACGAGGACGCCGGCGACGCCGCCGGCGAAGCTCTGCGCCACCGCTTCGAAGAGGAACTGGCGGTGGAGGTCGCGGCGGCGGGCGCCGAGCGCCTTGCGCAGGCCGATCTCGCGCGTGCGCTCGACGATCGAGGCGAACATCGTGTTGGCGATCGCCACGCCGCCGACCACGAGCGAGACCGAGGAGATCCAGATGACGAGCGCGAACGCGGAGAACGTGATGCTCTTCCACAGCGTCGAGAGCGCGTCGGCGTCGATGATCCCGAACGGGTCCGGCGCGGAGAACGGGGTGCCGCGGCGCGAGCGCAGCACGAGCCGCACCGCGTCCTCCATCGCCGGGACCTCGGCCGCGGTCCTCGCCTCGACGAAGATGTCGAGGCTGCGCACCATCCCGAACGCGTGCTGGTAGGCGGCGAGCGGCACCAGGACGAAGCGGTCCTGGCTCTGGCCGAACGTGCTCCCCTGCTTGACCATCGTGCCGATGATGCGGAACGGCTTCCCCTCGACGGTGATCTGGTGCCCGATCGGGTCGACGTGCGGGAAGAGCTGGTCGCGCACGTCCCAGCCGATCACCGCCACCGGCTGGCCGGCGGACGCCTCGCTCTGGGTGAAGAAGCGGCCGTCGGCGAGCTCGAGGCCGACCATCCACGGGAACTCGGACTCGGCGCCGAGGACGAACGTGTCGGCGAGGCGGCGCCCGCCGGCGTACACCGGCCGGGTCGAGAACACGCGCCCGGCGACGCGCCGCGCCTGCGGCACCAGGCGACGCACGGCCTCGAGGTCGGCGTCGGTGATGTCCTTGCGCTTGAGCGCCGCCAGGTACTCCTCGCGGCTGCGGATGATACCGAACTTCGTGAAGATCACGGTGTTCGGGCCGAGGCCGGCGATCACGTTGGCGGCGTATTGGTTGAGCCCCGAGACCACCGAGATCACGGCCACGATCGTCGCCACCGCGATGATGATCCCGAGCAGGTTGAGGAACAGCCGCAGCTTGTGCGCGGTGAGGGCGCCGAGGCCGGTGCGGACGACGTCGCCGAGGATCATGCGCGGGCCGCCGGTTCGAGTGCGGCGGGAGCGGTCATTCCAGCCCCGGCTCCTTGCTCTTGTCGACCATGATCTCGGCCCCCGGCTTGAGGTCGCGCAGCGCCTTGAACGGGCCCACGATCACCTCGTCGCCCTGCTTGAGGCCGCTGGTGACCTCGACGTCGAGCTCGCCGCGGATGCCGGTGGTGACCGGGCGGAACTCGGCCTTGTGCCCGGCGACGACGTAGACGCCCTCGATCTCGCGCGGGCGGGAGGCGATCGCCTCCTTGTGCGCCGAGGTGGCGGCCGGCCCGGCCGCGTCCGGCGCCGGCGTCGGCGTCGTCTTCGCCTCGGGCTGGCGCTCCACGAGCGCGCCGATCGGCACCGTGAGGGCGTCGTTCCGGGTCGCGGTGGTGATGTCGGCGGTGACGGTGAGGCCGGGGCGGATGCGCTCCGGGTGCTTGAGCAGCGTCACCTTGACCGAGTAGTCGGTGCCGGTGGCCGCGCCGCCGAGCGCCGAGGTGCCCTGGATCGGGCTCGAGCCGATCTCCGACACCTCGCCGGGGAAGCGCTCGTCCGGGAAGGCGTCGATCCGCACCACGGCCGGCTGGCCGAGGCGGAGCTGCGGCACGTCGGTCTGGTCGACCTCGAGCACCGCCTCGATCGTGGACATGTCCGAGATCGTCATCAGCACGGTCCCGGGGTTGTTCATCGTGCCGGTGACGATGACCTCGCCCTTCTCGATGTTGCGGCGGGTGACGATGCCGTCCATCGGGGCGCGGATCTCGGTCTTGGCGAGCGAGTCGTCCGCCGAGGCGAGGTCGGCGCGCGCCTGCTCGACCTGGCGCTGCGCGCGCTGCGCCGACGCCACCGCCTGCTCGTACGTGCTGCGCGTGTGCTCGCGGTCGGCCTCGGCGAGGATCCCGTCCTTGAACTGCTGGTTGGCGCGGGCGAGGTCGCGCTTGGCCTGCGCCGCCGCCTCGCGCGAGCGCACGAGCTCCGACTCGAGTCCCTGCAGGTTGTACTTCGCGCTGTTGACCGCGGCGGCGTAGCGGGCCTGGTCGATCACCGCGAGCAGCTCGCCCTTGGTGACGCGGTCGCCCTCCTTGACGTTGAGCTCGGTGACCTCCCCCATGACGTTGGCCGAGAGCTCGACCTTGGTCTTGGCCTGCACGGTGCCGTTCGCCGTCACCAGTTGGACGAGGTTCTGGCGCCCCACCTTGGCGGTGCGGACCAGCATTCCCTTGCCGCGGCGGCTGGCGATGACCGCCGCCACCACGGCCACGATCACCACCGCCGCAAGCACCCCGATGATCACCTTCGTGCGTCGTTTCATCCCGAGTCCTCCTGGGGCCGACCGCCGGGAGGGGCCGTGACCGCCCGCCCGCGCCACCATAGTACGCACCGCGGGCCGTGAAGGTTCCTCCGGCGGCCCGCCGCGGTTCGCTAGTATGCACCTGTGCAAGAGGCGGCACCCCTGGCTCGGTTGGCGGTGATCGTGCCGACGCTCGACGAGGAGCGGGCGATCCGGCCGTGCCTCGCGGCGGTGGGCGACGAGCCCGGGGTCGAGGTCGTGGTCTCCGACGGCGGCTCGACCGACGCGACGGTGGCGCTGGCGCGCGCCGAGTTCCCACGCGCGATCGTGGTCACGGGGCCGGCCGGGCGCGGCGCCCAGCTCAACCGCGGCGCGGCCGCGGCGGCATCCGATGCCTACGTCTTCCTCTTCCTCCACGCCGACTGCCGCCTGCCGGCCGGGTGGGCCGCCGCGGTGCGCGCCGCCCTCGCCGAGCCGGGGGTGGCGCTCGGCTGCTTCCGCCTGCACACCGAGCCTCTTCCGCAGGGGCGGGGCGGTACGCTGGCGCGCGGCTGGTGGCGTCTGCTCGACCTGCGCGGCCGCGGGTTCGGGCGGCCGTACGGCGACCAGGCGCTGTTCGTGCGCCGCGAGGTGTTTGCCGCGGTGGGCGGCTTTCCCGCGATTCCGCTGATGGAGGACGTCGAGTTCGTCCGCCGCTGCCTGCGCCACGGCCGCCTGGCCCGTCTCCCGCTCGCCGTGCGCACGACGGCACGACGGTTCGCCCGCCGGCCGCTGCGGGCGCGGGTGTGCACGGCCACGTTCCCGTTGCTCTTCCGCCTCGGCGTGAGCCCGCACCGCCTCGCCCGCTGGTACGGTGACGTGCGGTGAGCGCCGAGGTCGTGGTGTTCGGGCGGGTGCCGGAGGCCGGGCGGGTCAAGACGCGCCTGGCGGCGTCGCTCGGCGCGGCGGTGGCGGCGGAGGTGTACAGGGCGTTGTTGGAGCACGTGCTGGCCGAGGCGCTCGCCTCGGGGTACCCGGTGACGCTCGCGCTCGCCGAGCCCGCCGGCCCCGCCGCGGCGTGGGCGCCGCCGCCCGGGG
>JAKAFI010000026.1 GCA_021818005.1 Acidobacteriota bacterium
TGGCGGCGGCGCAGGGCGCGCTGATAGCTCAATTGGATAGAGCATCTGACTACGGATCAGAAGGTTGGGGGTTCGAGTCCCTCTCGGCGCGCCAGTCCACCCTTTCCCCGGCTTCGATCTCCACAGCCAGTCGAACCCTTCTCGAATCGCGGGAGTCCCGCGGTTGGGGGACACCCACTTTTCCGCACGATCTCTCCGTGCGCGGGCCTTCTTCACGCCCGAGGAGGCGCTCGAACGTCAGCTGGACGCGGCCGAAGCGGAACCGGGCGCGTTGTCTATACATGAGTGGTTCGATCCTGAACGTGTCAACGATGCCGGACCTGGTCCGTATCTCGTCCGGCTCGTCCGCAGCGTGCGCATGACCCGCGGTTGGGTCCGGCAAAGTTGACGGATCGAGGCCCGCGAGGTCGGCGCGCCATCACGTGTCAACTGGGCCGGACCGGCTACCGATGCGCAGGGTCAGAGGTTCATTCGGCGCAACAGTGCCTGGAAGCGGGGGTGCTCGCGCAGGCTGGCGAAGAGGTACGAGCCCTTGACGCCGTAGATGCCCCCGGAGCGCTGCTCGAACGCGCGCTCCAGACAACCAATGGCGGCATCCTGCTCGCCGAGGCCGGTGAAGACGTGGGCAAAATGGTAGGCGGCGACGTACTCGGTCACGGCCAGCGCCTCAAGCTGGGCGAGGATCGCTCGCGCCCTTGCCTTGTCCCCCGTCACGCCGCACGCCTGCCCAAGTTGGGCGAGGAAGAGGGTGCTGCCGGGCGACAACTCGACGGCGCGTTCGATCGCGGCGAGGCCCTCGGCCGTCCTCCCGAGTTCCAGGCACGCCCAGCCGAACACCGCGTGGGAGCGCGAAAACGTCGGGTCGAGTGCCAACGCGCGCTCGGCCTCGGCGAGCGCTTCCTGGGTCCGACCCGCGCGCATCAGCTCGTTGGCGATGTCGCTGCGGTGCGCCACGGGGTCGAGCTCGTGCGCCCGCCGAACCAGAGCGAGCGACTCGTCGAAGCGCCGTTGCGCCGAACACAGCCAGCCCAAGTGGTCGTGGACATCCGCGCTGCCGGGGCTGAGCGCGAGCGCACGACGAAACTCGGCTTCGGCACCTTTCCAGTCGAAATCGCGGGTGAACAGGAGCAAGCCGACGATTCCGTGGGCTTCGGCCAGGCTGTCGTCGAGCGCGAGGGCTCTCTCCACCGCCCGCTGCGCGCGGGCGAACGCCTCCATCGGCACCACGCCGCTGATCCCCTCGATGCCGAACTGGGAGTGTGCGTGCGCCATGGCGGCGTACGCGAGCGCGAACGATGGGTCGCGCGCGACCGCCTGCTCGAAGAAGGCGAGGCTCTGGGTGACCCCCTCCCTGGTGAAGCGCACCTGGTGGTGCCGCCCCTGGAGGTAGAGCTGATACGCCGCCAGATCGCGGGTGGGCCGCCGCCCGATGCGCGCGCGCTCCTCGAGGGTGAGCTCCGCGCGCAGCGCGGCTGCGACCTGCAGCGCCACGTCGGTCTGGATGGCGAAGATGTCGTCGAGCTCGCGATCGTAGCTCTCGGCCCACAGGGGCTCGTCCGCGCGCGGATCGACGAGCTGCGCCACGATGCGCACGCGGTTGTGCGAGCGGCGCACGCTCCCTTCGACGAGCACGCCAACACCGAGCGCAGCGCCGATCTCACGCAGGCTCTGCTGGCGTCCCTTGAACGCCATGACGGACGTGCGCGAGATGACGCGCAGCGTCCGGATCTTGGCAAGGTGTGCGATCACGTCCTCGGTGATGCCATCGGCGAAGAACTCGTTCTCCGGGTCGGTGCTCATGTTCACAAACGGCAACACCGCGACGGACGGGAGAAGGACGCCGCCAGGCTGGGTGGGCGCCACGACCGCCGCAGCCGTCTCGACGTCGGGTCGGCGAGAGGCGGGAGCGGGCGCTGCGACGCCGCCGGGGCTGAAACCACCGGCCTCCTCGAACCTGTCGCGGAGGCGGGCGAGATCGTGGGCCAAGTCCCGCGTCGACGCGTAGCGCTCGGCCGGGTCCTTGGCGAGGCACCGCTCGACGATCCAGCGAAGCGGCGCCGGCGAACGCGGCGCGCGGTGCTCGAGCGGTTCCGGTTCCTCGCGGATGACCGCCGTCATCGTCTCCGGGAGGCTCGCGCGCGCGAACGCCCCCTGCCCCGTGAGCATCTCGTAGAGCAGCGAGCCGAACGCGAACTGGTCCGAGCGAAAATCCGCCGGCCGGCCGAGCGCCTGCTCGGGGGACATATAGGCGGTCGTCCCCATGATCGTCCCGGGCTCCGTCACCAGAGACGCCCCCGTCGCCGTCACCCCGCCACCGGGGTCCGCAGGCTCGAACAGTTTTCCGAGGCCGAAGTCGAGGATCTTCGCGAAGCCATCGGCCGTAACAATCACGTTCTCGGGCTTGAGGTCCCGGTGGACGATCCCTGCGCCGTGCGCCTTTGCCAGTCCATCGGCGACCTGTGCCGCGATCCTGAGGAGCTTCTTCGTCGGCAACGCCCCTTCGGCCAGCAGTTCGCGAAGCGTGCGCCCATCCAACAACTCCATCGCGATGTACGCAACTCCCCCAGAGTTCCCGACGTCGTAGACGGTGACGATGCCTGGGTGGTTCAGGGTCGAGACCAGGCGCGCCTCCTGCTCGAAGCGACGCAACCGTTCCGGGTCCCGCGTCAGATCATCCCGACAGATCTTGATGGCGACTTCCCGGCCGAGCCGGGTGTCGCGAGCGCGATATACCTCGCCCATGCCGCCCGCACCGATCGCTGCCAGGATTTCGTAGGGACCGAGCTTGGTTCCGACCTCCACCGGCATGGGTCCTATGGTAATGCTACCGAGCGGAGGCGAGGGAAGAGGTGGCGAGGCGCACGGCCTCCCTCTCCTGGCAACTTGCCATCTGTCGTCGAGCCATGCGTGTCACCGCGGGCGAGCGTCACGTCCCGGAGCGAGCACGTGCGGAGCGCGCGCGCCCCGGAAGCGATGGTGGTGGGCGAGGGGCCTCCCGAGGAACGTACAGCTTCTTCCTGCTGCATCGGGCGGCCGCCGGCGTGGAGGCGGAGGCCGGCGGGTGGTCCAAGGGGAGCGGTCAGGGACCGTGCGCTGGCCGGAGGGGCGATGACGACGGGTCTCGCGGCGCTGCTCGACAACCTGCTGCGCTTCTACCCGTTCGACGGCAAGGTCGTGCTCGCGGTCGGGGCGGGCGGCGGCCAGCTCGCCGGCTACGGGCGCGCCGCCAAGCGGGTGATCGCCGTCGATCACGAGGCCGCCGCCGGCGCTTACGTGTGGTCGCCGCGCGTCGAGCCGGCGGCGCCTACGTGGTCCTCTGGGAACCGGCAAACCGGTTGTAGAGCCACGCGAATAGGGCGCCGCCGATGAGGCCGTCGAAGAACGCCCACACCAGGCCCACGACGCTGCCGATCGGAGAGAGCGAGTACCCCCGGTAGATCCGCCCGAGGAGCATGGGACTGGTGCCGGACCCGTCGAACGCGATGATCCACCACGTCAGGAAGAACAGTCCCAGCCCCCAGACGGTGCCGCAGGTGAGCGCAAACGCCTTGACGTTGAGCTTCACGTCCGCCTCCCTTCGCCGTTGGGCGGATGCTACCCGGGCGGGAGGACGTGTCAAGGCGCCGGGACGACAGGCCGTGGGCCGTCCCCAACGGCGGCCCGGCCGCCCCGCGCCGGGGCGTGAACCACGACGGCGGCGGCCCGCAGCCCGACCTCTCCGGCGGCGAGCCGCGGCTCGCCCGCACCGCTACTGGGGCGGCTCGCCCAGCAGGCGCTTGAGCGCCGACATCGCCTTGCCGAACCCCACCCAGTCCCCCTGCTGCAACGCCTTCTGGGCCTCGTCGAACTGCGCCCGCAAGCGCGCCGTCGCCGCGCCCGGCTCCGGCTGCCGCAGCGCCGCCGGTGCCGGATGCTGGGGTGGCTGCGTCCCGAAGACGGCCGCGATGGCCTCTTCGAGTGTCGGCTCCATCGCCACCTTGTCGGCCGAGACCACGATGACGCGCTTGAGCTGGGGGAAGTCCATGCCTTCGGCCGTGAGGTAGACGGGCACCACGTAGAGGAAGGAGTTCTCGATCGGCACCGCGATCAGGTTGCCCCGGATGACTCGCGACCCCTTCTGGTCCCAGAGGCTCAGCTGCTGGGAGATCGTCGTGTTCTGATCGATCATCGCCTCGATCTGCATCGGGCCGTAGACCAGCTTCTCCTTGGGCAGCTGGTAGACGAGCATCTTGCCGTATTCGGGGGCGTCGCACCTGGCGGCCATCCAGGAGATCATGTTGTCTCGCTTCGGCGGCGTGAATGGCGTCATCAGGAGGTACTCGAGCCGGTCGCTGCCCGGCAGCTTCATCAGGATGTAGTAGGGCTGCATCGGCAACACGTTGCCCGCGTACTTCTCCTCGGGCAGCACCCAGAGGTCCTCCCGGTTGTAGAAGACCTGCGGCACGGTCATGTGGAACGAGCGGTAGAGGTCGGCCTGGACGGCAAAGAGGTCCTCCGGATAGCGCAGATGCGACCTCAGGTCCGGCGAGAGCTCGCCGAGGTCCCGGAAGACGCCGGGGAACGCGCGCCGGTAGGCGCCGAGCACCGGGTCCTCCGGATCCATCACGTAGAAGCGGACGGTCCCGTCGTACATGTCGACGACGACCTTGACCGAGTTCCGGATGTAGTTCAGCCCTGTGGTGAACGCCACCGCGTGCGGGCTGGAGTAGGGGAAGTGGTCCGAGACGGTATACGCGTCCTGGATCCAGTACAGGCGCCCCTCGCTCACCACGGGGTAGGGGTCGTTGTCGAGGCTCAGGAAGGGCGCGACCTGCGCCACGCGCTCGCTGACGTTCCTCCAGATCTGGATCCGGCTCTGCGGCCCGAGATAGGAGGTGAACAGGATGTTGATGTCGGATTGCGTCCACGCGAACAGCGCCCGCCTCCACGCGCTGTCGAGCGGGATCCCTCCCGTCCCCGTGTAGCTGGTGTAGACGTTCTGGTTCCCCTTCGGGTAGTCGAACTCCTTCACGTTGGTGGCGACGATCCGGTATCCGGGCATCGACTCGCCGTAGTAGATCGCGGGCTGGGTGACGGTCAGGCCGTAGCCCGACTCGGGCGGGATGTTCTCGATGAGGTACTGCGGGAAGCCGCCTCCGGTGGTCTTCGAGACGAAGCTCATGACGACGCCGTACCCATGCGTGAACTGCAGCTTCTGGTTGACCCAGGTCTGGGCCTCGGCGGGAAGCTCCGCGCTCAGCTCGCGCGTCGAGACCGTGACCTGATGGTAGCCGTCCGGCAGGTGGTACCGGCCGACGTCCGCCCGGTAGAAGTGGTAGTAGAGGCGTATCTCCTGCGCCTGCTGGTACATCTGGAGCAGCGGGCGCCAGTCCCAGAGACGGATGTTGGCGATCGTCTCCTGGTTTCTCGCGATCACCTCGGAGGTCAGGTCGGCCAGCGCCGGGTAGGACGTCTCCTGGATCGAATCGAGCTTGTAGGCCTTCCGGGTGAACTCGATGTTGCTCTTGAGGTACGGGGTTTCCATGGCGAGCTCGTTCGGCTGCACCCGGAACCTCTGAAAGAGCCCGGGCAGCAACGAGACCCCGACGAGGTACAGGGCCACGTAGATCCCGGACGCGATGACGACCGCTCGCAACCGCGCGCGGAAGACGTTGAGCGCCAGCAGCCCGCACAGCGCCGCCGAGGCCCCGGTCATGACCCAGAAGGCGATCCGGGTCACGTGATCCGCCGTGTAGCCGGCTCCGTACACGACCCCCTCCGTCGAGTACAGGAGCTCGTAGTGATCCAGAACGAAGCCCCATCCCCAGCTGGCGACCAGGACGAAGAGCAGGATCGACAGGTGGGGAACGACCCGTGCGCTTCTGACCTCCATCCGGCCGCCGCGGCCGAACTGCACCAACCCGAAGTAGGTGTAGGAGAGGATGACGGCCAGGAGCGCCGTCAGCGCCAGGGCGGTGAGGCTGGTCTGCACCAGCTCGTAGAAGGGGAGACAGAAGACGTAGAAGCCGACGTCCACCCGGAAGAGGGGATCGGCCAGTCCGAACGACCCGCCGTAACGGAAGCGCAGGAACGTATCCCACTGCGCGTAGAAGCTGAGGGCGAAGAAGACGGCGGCGGCGGCGGCGACCGCGCCGGTGGCCAGGTTCAGGCCCGCGGGGCCGAGGACCTCGAGCCTCGCTCCCGCGGACGAGTCGCTGGTCGGACGCTGCATGTGGGACGCGGCGCCGTTGCCCGCCGCACGGCGGAGGTTGAGCCAGAAGTAGAGAAACGCCACGACGAAAGCGCCGCAGAACAACTCCAGCCGCAGCGACAGCAGCTTCCAGAAGACGCCGCTGTAGCCGAGTTGCCGCATCCACAACCCCTTCTGGATGTATCCGGAGACCAGGGCCAGGATGACCACGGCCGCGATCGCCCCGAGGCTCGAGAGCCACACCAGGCGGCGACGCCGCGAGGTGCGGCGGTTCCCGGCGGCGCGGCCTCTTTCGGCGACGAGCAGCGTCGGGTGCACGTCGTGCGGCGGTCTCTCGATCATGGCGCCACCACCTTTCCCTCCGTCCGAACCGCGGGTCAACGACGATGGGCCGGTGCGACCGACCTCGCCCATGACACCGCACCCGCCGCCGCGACGAAGAGGCGCCCGGGTCAGGTCAGGAGATGCGGCACGCCTCCTGCCGGCGAGACGGCGTTGCGATCCGTCCGAGAGTACCACCCGACCGCAGCGGGGGCGGCGGGACCGTGGCGTTTCGAGTGCGAGCGCAGCCGGCGGCGCCGGCCGGCCGCACGGGTGCGGCGAGGAAGTGGCTGCGGGAGCGTGAGTTCGATGCGCCCTTCCGGCGGGCGGCGACGGCCCTTGCCGAGGACGCAGGTACGGCCCGATCGTGATCACGAGCGCGTGCGACACGAGACCCGACGTCTTTGCTACCGTGAACGAGACCGCAGGGGTCGTGTTCGCCCGGCGGGCCGGGGAGGCACGTTGAACCGATGCGACGGTCGCTGATCGCGGATTCCGTGCTGCTCGGCGTCGTGGGCGCGCTCAGTGCCCAGGCGTTCATCTGGCTCCTTCGTTGGGCCCAGCGGCTCTTCCTCGGGCTGCTCGCCGGCTACACGCCGCCGGGAAACCCCGGCGAAGGAGGTCCGGTCGACCAGGTGATCGGCCCGCACGGCCTCTGGCTCATCCCACTGATCGCGACGCTCGGCGGGCTGATCTCGGGGGCGCTCGTGTACGTGTTCGCACCCGAGGCCGAGGGCGACGGGACCGACGGGGTGATCCACGCGTTCCACCAGGCGGGCGGGTTCATCCGGGGCCGCATCGCCCCGCTGAAGACGGTCGCCTCGGCGATCACGATCGGTTCCGGCGGCGCGGCCGGGCGCGAGGGGCCGACCTCGCTGATCTCCGCCGCCGTGGGCTCGCTCTACGGCACGCTCCTGCACCGCTCGGAGAAGGAACGGCGGCTCCTCACGGTGGTCGGCATGGCGGCGGGCCTCTCGGCGATCTTCCGCTCGCCGATCGGCACGGCGATCTTCGCGATCGAGGTGCTCTACAGCGAGATGGAGTTCGACGCTCCGGCGCTCCTCCACACCATGCTGGCGGCGGTGACGGCGTACGCGGTGAACGGGCTGTTCGTCGGCTGGGATCCCCTCTTCCACGTCCCGGCCGACATCGTGGCCCCGGGGCTGCTGCAAAACGGCTGGTACGTCGTGCTCGGGGCGGTGGCGGGGGTGGTGGCTACGTTGCTCCCGCTCGTCTTCTACTCGCTCCGCGACGCGTTCAGGGCGCTGCCGATCCCGCGCGTCCTCAAGCCCGCGCTCGGCGGCCTGCTGGTCGGCGTCATCGCCCTCGCGCTTCCGCAGGTCCTCGCCGGAGGGTACGGCTGGATCCAGAAGGCGATCGACGGGCAGCTCGCGACCTCGGTCCTGATCGCCCTCGTCTTCGCCAAGATCCTCGCGCTGTCGCTGACGGTCTCCTCGGGGGGCTCGGGCGGGATCTTCGCGCCCACGTTCTTCGTCGGCGCGATGCTCGGCGGCTCGCTGGCGAGCCTCCTCCACCTTCCGGCCGCGCCGTTCGTCGTCGTCGGCATGGCGGCGGTGTTCGGCGGCGCCGGCCGGGTTCCGATCGCCACGCTCCTGATGGTGACCGAGATGACCGGCGGGTACCAGCTCCTCGTCCCGGCAGCACTCTCGGTCATGATCAGCTACCTGGTGCAGACGCGGCTCTCGGCGCTGGTCAAGCACCGAACGCTGTACGAGGCGCAGGTGCCGCGGCCGATCGACTCGCCCGCCCATTACGAGGAGCACCTCCAGGCGGCGCTCGCCTACCTCGGCCAGCACCCGCTGGTCCAGGCCGGCCGGACCGGCCACTTCGACCTGCTTCGTCTCCTCGAGTCGGCGATCCCCGTCGATCTCCCGGACGGCGCCCGGATGACGCTCGAGACCCTCGGCCCGGGGGACCCCCTCTGCGGCCGGCCGATCACTCCCGCCTGCGTCGCCGAGGGGCGGGACGAGGCCGAGCTGGTGGCGGTCTTGCGCGGCGGCGAGCTGCTGCTCCCGCAGGGCGGCGGCAAGCTCAGGGAGGGCGACAAGCTGTTCATCATCACGGTGCCGGGCTCGCCGGAGGCGACCGCACGCAGCCTCGAGCCGTCACCGGCCGAGCGCCCCGGGGAGGGTTCATAGTCGTTCCATAGGCGCCCGCTGGGTGCCGAGGTTCGACAACGCGGCGCTTGGATCTCCGGGGTATGGCCGGCCTTCGGGCCCTGGCTCACCGTCGCCCTCTCGGAGGCCACCGCCTTGCTGATCCTCGCGGTTCTCGTGCTTGCGTCGCCGATCGCCCGTTTGAGACATCTGGTCGAGCCGTGGGAGACGGTCACGCCCACGAGGCTCAAGGGGCCCGCGGTGGTCGAGATGACCCGGACGAGAGCCTGCCCGTCCAGCCCGAGGTTCGCGCAGCTCGGACGGTGGGGCCGCGGGCGCGGGGGCGTTTGGCGGGTCGGCTCCGGTCCCCTACAATGCCGGGAAGATGGCGCATCTGACCTTGCTGCTGCCGCTCGTGGGCCTCGGCGTGTTCTGGCTCCTGCCGCTGCCGCTCGCGGTCCCCGCCTACCTCGCGATCCTGCTCGTGTCGGGGACGGTGTACGTGCTGGCGCTGCGCGCGATGCACGGCGCCGTGCGGACCGGCGCCGAGGGGATGGCGCACAAGGCGGGCCGGGTCATCGACGCCGACGGGACCTGCGGCCGCGTCGAGGTCGAGGGCGAGATCTGGAACGCGGTCGCGGACGAGCCTCTGCGCCAGGGCGAACGGGTCGAGGTCGTCGGCCTCGGCGACGGGCTCACCCTCCGCGTACGACGGACCGGCGCCGCAGCCGAGCAGTGACCGGACGGCATCGGCACCGCGTCCACGCGTCGTGACAGCGTTTCGCCCGGGCGGTCGGGTTCTGGCGCCGGCCGCGGCCCCGGGGCCTTCGCCTCGCCGGCCGTGTCCTCCACGGTCGACCGCCCGAGCCTGGTGCGGTCGGCGCTGCACTCGCCCGCCGACCCCCGGGGGCGCCCGACAACCACGGCGCGCCGCCAGGGCCCAGCCGGCACCCGTCCGCCGCTCACTGCGGCGTGATCGTGAGCGTGATCGCCCCGGTGTTGAACGGCGGGCACTCGGGACACAGGCCGGGCGGCGTGTACAGCGTCCAGGTGATCGAGCGGCCGTCGTCCGAGGCGGGGTCCACCCCGCACCCGGTGCAGCTCGCGCACGCGGGCGTCGTCACGGTCATCCGCGAGTTCTCGACGCGCGGCAGGGCTCCCGCTGGGCGCGCGGTGGCTTCGACGCTGCCGAATCCCGGTACGACGACCAGGACCGCGCAGCCGGCCTGCGTCACGGTGGCGACCCCGGAACCCGCGGATGTGCAGACGGCGTACCGCGCCGCCCACGGCCCGGCGAGATCGACGCACGACGCCGGGGTCGCTGTCGCCGTCGGTGCGGACGTAGGTGCCGGGGACGGGGTCGCCGCCGGCGTGGGCGTCGATCCGGCGGTCGGGCTGGGGACCGGGGTGGCCACCGGGGTCGGGGCCGTCGGGCTCTTGTAGTTCTCGCACGCCGCCGCGACCACCACGGACAGGAGAGCGCCGGACCAGCGCCTTGCGGGAGCTCCGTTCGCACGCATCGGTGTGTCCTTTCTGTCCAGTCTACGGGGCCTCGGGTCGAAATGTCACAGAGTTGCATCGACGAATACCATCGGGGGCGGCGGCGTTGCAGGGGTCGGCGGCCCGGCACCCCGCACGGGCGCGGGCTACCCGCGTTCGGGCGCTCGCCCCGCGAGGGGGACGTCGATGCCGGGGCCGCGCGTACGGAGGGCTCATGACGAGGATCGGCAGCACGTCGCTCGACGTCTTCCCGCTCTGTCTCGGCGGCAACGTGTTCGGCTGGACGGCCGACGAGGCGCAGTCGTTCGCCGTGCTCGACGCCTACGCGGCCGCCGGCGGCAACTTCATCGACACCGCCGACGCCTACTCGGCGTGGGTGCCGGGCCACGCGGGCGGCGAGTCGGAGACGATCGTCGGCCGCTGGATGGCCGCGCGGGGCAACCGCGACCGGATGGTGGTCGCGACGAAGGTGGGGAAGCTCCCGGGCTTGGCCGGCCTTTCGGCGAAGACGATCCGGGCGGCCGCCGAGGGCTCGCTGCGCCGGCTGCGAACCGACCGCATCGACCTCTACTACGCCCACGCCGACGACGAGGCGACGCCGCTCGAGGAGACGCTGGGGGCGTTCGACGCGCTCGTGCGCGAGGGGAAGGTCCGCCACATCGCGGCCTCCAACTACGGCGCGGCGCGGCTCGCCGAGGCGCTGGCGCTCTCCCGGCGCGCGGGGCTGGCGCGGTTCGTGGCGCTGCAGCCGCACTACAACCTGGCCCACCGCGGCGACTACGAGGGCGCGCTGGCGGACCTCTGCGTCCGCGAGGGCCTGGCCTGCTTCCCCTATTACGCGCTCGCCAGCGGCTTCCTCGCCGGCAAGTACCGGCCCGGCGCGAACGTCGCCAGCCAACGCGCGGCGAGCGCGGCGAAGTACCTCGACGAGCGGGGGCTGCGAATCCTCGCGGCGCTCGACGGGATCGCCGCGCAGCGCGGGACGACGGTCGCCGCGGTGGCCCTGGCCTGGCTCCTGACGCGGCCGGGGGTCGCCGCCCCGATCGCCAGCGCCCGCACACCGGACCAGCTCACCGATCTGCTGCCGCTCGCGTCGTTGCGCCTGGACGCCGACGAGCGGCGGCGCCTCGACGACGCCTCCGCGTGAGGCCCGCCGCCGCGACTGGCGATCTCTCCCGCCGCGCCGCCGGGCGCGGCGGCGACCTCACGGCTCCGCCGACGGTGCGTCGAGATCGAGCCCGGCCTCGGCGAACCAGCCGCGCAGCGTCCGCTCGTCGGCGGCGAGGTCGCCGGTGAGCGCGAACGCCGGCCCCAGCGTGACCACCCGGCGCCCCCAGTCGAAGGCGACCGGCACCACCGGCACCCCGGACCCGACCGCGACGTGAGCGAACCCCATCCGCCACTCGGAGACGGCGCGCCGGGTTCCCTCCGGGGCGACGGCCAGCAGCATCGTGTCGCGCTGTCGCATCGTCTCGACGAGCTTCGCCACCGTGCCCGAGCCGGAGTTGCGCCGCACCGGGACGCCGTCCAGCCACAGCATCAGCGGCCGCAGCGGCCAGCGGAACAGCGTGTGCTTGCCGAGGAAGCCGACTCGCATGCCGAGGGCGAAGAGCGTCAGCACGCCGACGGGGAAGTCCCAGTTCGTGGTGTGCGGCGCCACGACGACGATCGCCTTCGGCACGTCCGGGAAGCTCCCGGCGAACCGCCACCCCCAGAGCCGAAAGGCAAGCCGCGCCAGCCTCCGGCTTGCCCGGTTCCCTCGCCTCGGCACCGATGCGCCGAGCTGCGGAACGCCCCCGTTCGACAACACCGGGTCGAAGCGTACACCCTTGGAACGCCAGCGTCGGCGCCGGATCGCGGCCTTCACGCGTGTCGGCGTGACCGCGTGTTCGACAAGCGGGCGGCGCGCCCCGGGCTCAGTGCGCGCCCGCGGCCAGCCACATCAGGACGGCCGCTCCGACCGCGATGCGGTAGACGGCGAACGGCACGAAGCCGTGGCGCCGCACCCAGCTCATGAACCACGCCACGACCGCGTACGCCACGATGAACGACACCGCAGAGCCGATGCCCAGCAGCACCCAGCCGTGCGGCGTCATCCCGGCGGCGCCGAGCGGGTTCGCCGGCGCGTGCCAGACCGACTTGAACAGGTCGTACCCGGTGGCGGCCACCATCGTCGGCATCGAGAGGAAGAACGAGAACTCGAGCGCGGAGGCGCGCGTCATCCCGGCGAGCTGGCCGGCGGCGATCGTCGCCATCGAACGCGAGACGCCGGGGAACACGGCGGAGAGGACCTGGCACAGACCGATCCACACCGCCTGTCCGGGGCCCATCGCCTCCATCCGGTCGGTGCGGGTGCGCAGCGCCCCGCGCTCGTAGAGCGCATCGACGACCCACATCACGACGCCGCCCGCGACCAGGGAGACGCCCATGACCGTGAGGCTCTCGAGGTGCTTGCCGATGAGCTTGACGAGCAGCAGCGCGGGCGCCGCGGTGCACACGAAGGCGAGCGCGGTCAACGTCAGGGGGTGCGTCGCCCGGCTGCGGCCGTCGCGGCCGGCCTTCAGGAACGACGCCACGAAGCGCGCGATCTCGTCCCGGAAGTAGATCGGCAGGCAGAGGATCGCGCCCAGCTGGATGACGATCGAGAACATCTTCCAGTAGCCGTCGGCGAGCGAGACGCCGACGAGCGCCTCGACGATCCGGAGGTGGGCCGTCGAGCTGACCGGGATGAACTCGGTCAGGCCCTCGACGAGACCCAGCAGCACGCTCAACACGACGTCGTTCAATCGTCACCCCCGGCTTCGGTCGCGCCAGCCGTCGCGTTCGACCCGGTCGCGCAGAGCGCTCCGGTGGCCGCCATGGTACGTCGATCCGGCGCTGCGCCGCGGCCGCCGGGCGAACCGTGCGCCGTGCCGTCCATCTTCCATGGCGTGTCAACTCGCGCGTTCGCGACGTCCGCCGGCGGGCCGTCACGGCCCGGCTGCGGACCGCGGCCGACGGCCCGGTCGGTCGGGCCGGGCCGCCCGAGGTGAGGTTTCTCCCACCAGCGGTGTCCAAGGGACGAGAAGGGAGACCGTCATGACGACTCGAAAGGTGGCCACGCTGGCGGTGGTGGCGGCGGCGTTCGCAACGCCGGGGCACGGCGCGGCGACGCGCGGGTTCTCGCTGGAGGTCGTGCTCGACGGCGGCGTCCGCGCCGAGTACCGGGCGCGCGGGGCGGTCTACGTCGAGGCGGTGCGCGGCCGCCCGTACGTCCTGCGGATCACCAACCCGCTGCCGTGCACGGTGGGCGTGGCGCTCGCCGTCGACGGCCTCAACACCATCGACGCGCGCCACGGCGACGCCAGGAGCGCGGCGAAGTGGGTGCTGCCGCCGTACGGGTCGGTCGAGATCCCGGGCTGGCAGGTCGACGGCCGCGACGCCCGCCGGTTCACCTTCACCGGTGAGCGCTCGTCGTACGGCGCTTGGCTCGGCAAGACCGACGACCTCGGCGTCATCGAGGCGGTGTTCTACCGCCAGCGGCTGCGGCCGATCCCGGTCATGCCGCGAGCGGTCGAGCCGCGCCTCGACGGCCGGGACCGGGGCCGAGGCGCGGACTCGGCCGGCCGGCTGGACTCCCCGGCCGCGGCGCCCCCGTCGGGAGGCGGCGTCGAGGGCGGCGTGGAGGGTGTCCCGGTCGGCGAACCGTCCGGACGGGTCGAGCGTCGGGACGAGGCGCCGGCGGCGCGCAAGGTGAGTGAGGAGTACGCCGCGACCGGGATCGGCGAGCGCACGGACCACCGGGTGGAGTGGGTGAACCTCGACCTCGAGGACCGGCCCGCGGCCGTCGTGCGCATCCGCTACGAGTTCCACGAGCAACTCGTCCGGCTCGGCGTGCTACGGGAAGCTCCGGACCCGCTGACACGCCGGGAGCGCGCGCGGGGGTTCTCGGGCGGCACCTGCCCCGAGCCCGGCGGCTGGCGGTAGGCACGGCGTCCGCCACGGCCGGCGGACCGCGGCCCGCGGCGCCGCCGCGGGCCTCTCACTTTCTGGGGCGGAGCTTGAGCGAGCAGCCGATCGACTTGGTCTCGGCGGCGCCGATCGGCCGGCCCGCGATCAGCTCGTTCGCGGCGTCGGCGAGGTAGCGGTGCTCCACCTTCGCCGGGTCCTCGGCGTTGTCGTCGATCGCGCCGTGGTAGACGAGCTTGCCGGCGCGGTCGAAGAGGAACGCCTCGGGCGTGTGGGTGGCGCCGAACGCCCGCGCCACGTCGGAGGTCGCGTCCACGACGTACGGGAACGTGAACCTTCGCGCCTTGGCGCGCGCGACCATGTCCGCGTAGTCGTCGCCCGGGTACGCCGCCGGGTCGTTGGAGTTGACCGCGACGACGCCGATGCCCTTGGCCGGCAGCTCCTGCCCGAGGGCGGCGATGCGCGTCTCCCAGGCCTTGACCCACGGGCAGTGGTTGCACGAGAAGATCACGAGCGTGCCCTTGGGCCCGGCCACCTCGCCGAGGGTGACCTCCCGGCCGCTGACCGACTTCATCTTGACGGCGGCGTCCGGCATCGCGTCGCCGAGCTGGAGAGCGCCCGCAGCCTGGACCGTGGCCGCGAGCGTCAAGACCGACATCGCCAGAACGTTGCACCTGCTCGTCATGGAACCTCACCCTCCGATCGCCGGCGGCGCGCGGTCACGGCCCCAGCAGTTCGTTGACCTTGCCGAGGAGCGTTTCGTACGTCGCCGGCCCCTCCCAGAACTCGCGCAGCGTCCCGCTCCGGTCGTAGACGAGCGTCGCCGGCAGCGAGCCCGACCAGGCCGGGTCCAACCCGTCGATGAACGCGGTGTCGCTCTCGTCCTTGAGGTACGTCGTGAACTCGACACCCTGGGCGGCGAGGAACGAGCGCACCTGCGGCAGCCGGCTGGCGAAGTCCGCCGAGACGAGCACCAGGTCGAGGCCGCGGCCGGCCAGCGCGCGGCGCAGCTTGAGCAGGTCGGGGAACTCCTGCCGGCACGGCTCGCACCAGGTGGCCCACACGTTGACCAGGACGACCCGGCCGGCGGCCGCGCGGACGACGCGCTGCAGACCCGCGGCGGTGACCCGCTCCACGGCCGGCTGGACCAGCGTCCGACGTGAGGTCGGCGGGACCGGCCGCACGTCGGCGGCGTCCAGCCCAGACGCGACCGCCGCCCCCGCCGCGAGCACGGCCACGCCGGCCACGAGGCCGAGGCCGCGCCGGCCCCACCGGCGCCGCGCGGCCGCGCCCCGGCCGCCGGTGGCGCCTGCGATCGGTCCCAGGTTCGGCGTCGTTGCGCTCTTCATGCCGCCAGACGTCAACGCCGCCGCCCGCCGGAAAATGCCGCCGTGCCGGTCGGACGCCGCGAAAAGAGGCCGTGCCGGGGATCGGCACGGCCCGCGCGAGAGTTGTCGTTGCGCCTGTCGCGCCGTCGCCGGCGCGACGAGGTCCGGCAGGCGGCGGCCGGGCACGGCCGGCCGCCGTCCGCGGGCGCCGGGGGGACGCGGAAGGTGGCACGCTACACGCCCCCCGCGAGGCGGAAGGTCACGGTCACGGTCATGATGATGCTGACCGGCCGCCCGTTGAGCGTGGCCGGCCGGTACTTCCAACTGCGCAGCGCCTCCACGACCGCGGCGCCGCAGCCGAGGCCGGGGTCGCGGAGCACGTTGGCTTCGATCACGTTGCCTTGGCGGTCGATCGTCGCCTCGACGATGACCACGCCCTGGAGGTGGGCCTTGCGGGCCAGCTCCGGGTAGACGGGGTCGCGCCGGTAGACGTTCACGGGAAGCACGATCCCCGCGCCCGGCCGCACCGGGGCGTCGGCGGCGACGGCGGGCGTGGGCTCCGGCTCATGCTTCGACGTGACACCGCCGACGACGGGGTTGTTGCCTTTGCCGTCGTCGCTCCCGTCGACGCCGTTCTCCGGGCCGGTCTGATCGGGAGGTCCCGTCGTGGCGCTCTGTGCCGGGATCACCCGCGGTTGGAACAGCTCGGGTGGAGGGGTTGGCTTCACGTTGGCGCCGTCGCCTCGCGGCGGCTTCGGCTTGGCGGGCGGCGGCGACGGCGGCCGGTTGTCCACCAGCGCCACGACGACGTCGGGGTCCAGCACCGGCGAGACGGCCCAGAGCTGGCCGACCGTGACGACGCCGAGCGCCGCGGCGTGGACGGCCAGCGCCGCCGGGAGCGTCGCGAGCTTCCTCCTCACGTCCGGCCTCGGGTTCGATGCGATGAGCGTGGTGTCGAACATGGCGGCCTCCCCGGGCTCCTGGTCTCTGGTTCCGGTCCTGGTCCTTGGACACGCGCGGGGGCCTAAGCGAAACCGGGCCGGCCGGCGGCGCCGCCCGATGGCGCCCCGTTCCCCTGCGCCGGTTGTCCTTTGCAGCCGTTCTGTGTCTAAATGGCATGAGCATCGTGCGGGCAGTGCCGTCGACGCGCGCGGGAGGACGGGAGGCGCGACCGGTGGAGCTGGCGGACGAACCAGCCGTGCTCGCGGCCCTGGCCGACGGCGACCGGGCGGCGGCCGAAGCGCTGGTCGACCGCACCTACCGAAACGTCTACGCCCTGCTCTGCCGGCTCACCCGTGACCCCGACCTCGCCGCCGACCTCACCCAGGAGACGTACCGCCGGGCGTGGGCGGCGATCGGGTCGTTCGATGGGCGGTCGCGGTTCGCCACCTGGCTCTACCGCATCGCCACCAACACGTTCTTGAACCACGTCCGCCGCCCGCACGCGGTGGTGCCGCTCGACGAGGAGCTGGGCGCGACGCTCCCCGACGGCAGGCCGCGGCAGGACGACGAGGTGATCGCGGCCGAGAGCCAGGAACGGCTGCGCCGGGCGGTGCTCTCGCTGCCGGACGACCTCCGCTTCACGGTGGCCGCGAGGTACTGGGCCGACGCGCCGGTCGCCGAGATCGCGAAGGCGGACGGGATCAGCGAGACGGCCGTGCGCAAGCGGCTCAAGCACGCGCTCCGGCTGCTCGCCGCCCGGCTCCAGGAGGTTGCGTCATGACCAAACTCAGCGAGAGGGAGATTGCGCGGCGGCTCGCCGGGCAGGCGACGCCGGAGCCGCCGCCCGACCTGGCCGATCGCATCAAGGCCGACATCCCGGCGTCGGTCCGCCTCGACCGCCAGGCGGTCCGCCCGGGACGCCGGTGGCTGCTGCCTCCGCCGGTCGAGGGGCTGCACCCGAGCTGGCTGGCCGCCGCGTGCGTGCTGCTCGTGCTCGGGATGGGGATGGTGGCGGCCCACATCCCGGTGCAACCGGACGAGGTGTGGAAGTGGATGGCGCTCTCGGGCGTGGTACACATCGACGACATCGTGGTCACCGCCCCTGCTCCGTCGCGCTCGCCGGGGACCGCGGTCGCGCTGGCGCCGCCGCCAGCCGCCAAGGGGCTGCGGGTGCCGGTCCCCGCCCGCCGGACCTTCGCCCCCGCAACCCGCGACGGCGAGAGCGCCGCGGCGGCGGCCGACGCCGTCGCGACCGAGCCGGCCCGGCCGGCCGCGGCGCCGGAGCCGCACGCGAGCGAGGAGGCGGCCGGGATGAGCGTCGCTCCGCCCCCCTTTGCCTCGGCGCCGGCCGTCCCGGCGACGGACGCGCCGCGCCCCGTCCGGGCACGGGGCGCCGTCGGGAGGGACGCGAACACCGTGATCGTGGTGGTCCTCGGCGAGGCCGGGCGGCCGTGCGAGGGTGTGACGGTGACGCTGGAGCGCGTCGGCGGGGGCGCGTCCCGGACGCGGACGGCGAGAACCGACTCCGGCGGGCGGGCGACGTTCCGGGGCGTGCCGCCCGCGAGCTACCGCGCGCTCGCCGCGGCGCCGGCGATCGTCCCGGCGCAGGTCGTCGTCACCGTGGCCTCCGAGCGGGCGGGCGCGCGCGCCGAGCTGCGCGTGCGGTCGCGGCCGCGACGGTAGCCGCCGCAGCGCCGGGGGGCCGGCCGCTACGAGCGCGTTTGTTTCAGCAGCTTGACCGGCTCGGTCAGCTTGGCGCCGAACCGCATGAGGCGCTCCGCGAGCTTGACCTGGCCGTCCGCGGCCACGGCCTCGGCCGTCGTGCGCAGCCGCTCGACAATCTCGGTCCCGAGCTCGAGCGCGGCGTCCCGCTCCGCCTCGGCGGCGGCGCGCGCCGCGGGCACACCGGCCGCCCTTCTGAGCCGCTCGAGCGCGAGCAGCGCCGCCAACTGGGCCGCGGCAGCGTGCCCGAGCACGATCGACCACCCGGGCGGCGGCGGCCCCTCCTCGCACCACACCTTCCACAGCACCTGCCGCTCCCAGCCATCCAGGTTCCACGATCGGTCGCCGACCGAGATCGAGACGGGCCGGTCGTCGTGCCCCTGGACCTCGAGCAGGTGCGCCGCGCGCTCGAGGAACGGCCTGAGCGCGTCGGGCGGTCCGGGGGGCGCGACGCCCGCTCCGGCGGCCGGCGGCTCCGGCGCGGCGGCGGCGCCAGGCCCGGTGCCGTCTCCCGCC
>JAKAFI010000300.1 GCA_021818005.1 Acidobacteriota bacterium
CGGGGTGGGCAGCGGACGCGTTTCTGGGCGCAGAAGTGGCCCCCGCAACGCCTCTACTCCCTTGGCCTGCATCGCCTGAGCGGCAGCGTGGGCTATCCGACGCACGCCACACCCCGAAGACCATCGGTAAGCCGTGTGCGGGAAATCCGCACGCACGGTTTGAAAGGGGGTCCTGCCGGTCCCGGTCTTCCCTCGTAATCGCGAGGGGGATCGGCAGGATCTACCAATCCTCCGGTGCGACCGGCTTGCGCGCCTTGCGATAGGCCCAACGGCGTCGGCGCGGCTACACGCCCCGAGTGGCGAGGTCCTGCCTTCGGCGTCGTGGGTGCTCATGTGGGGCGCGCCCGCCGGGCGCGCTGTCGTTGCTCCTCTGCGTAGGGGCGGCCTTGCGGCCGCCCGCGGGTGGCGAAAGACACGGGTGCTGCCGTCACGGGCGGGGACAAGCCCCGCCCCTACACCCGGTTTTGCGGAGAGTCCGTCTTCGAGGGAGGCGCTCGGGGCTGCGCGGCCTGCGGCCGGCGCAGCCGGCTCGGAACACGGACCACGCGCCACGCCTCTTTCGTGCAATGGGCCCGGTCGTTCTGCCACGTTGACGCGCAGAGATGGCGCGCCGGCGACGGCGCGGGCATGAGATGATGATGAGAAGTGGCAGGCGGATCGCACTGTGATGATGAAGATGCAGCGGGCGATGGCCGACGAGTGCCCGGGCCGCTCGGGTAGTTGGGCGGGATCGGAGACAGGATGACGGCGACAGGCATGTGTGGTTCGGTGGTGCGGCACATCGGGAGAGTCGTGCCGGCCGTGGGAAGGGTCTTGTGGTGCGTGAGCGCCGGAATACTCCTGCTGGGGGCGGCGGGGTGCGCAACCCGCGGTGCCGCTGTTGGAACGCTGGCGCCCTTGCAGGAGACGGTGAACGTCGAACTGCGCGACCCGCCGCTGTTGGCGACGTCGGCGCTGCTCGACGGTGACACGCTCATTGTTGCGGATTCGCGGGGTGGTCGCGTCGAGCTGTTCGATCGAAAGCACGGTATCCGCGTGCGCGAGGTCGGCGAGGTCGGCACGCGGCGCGGGGGGGTCACGACGCCGGTCCGCGTGTTCAGGACGACCCTCGGGTACGGTGTTTATGACATTGGTCCCAGGCGAGTTGTCATCCGGTTCAACAGGCGATGGGGGTTCCTCGACGAGCAACGGACGATGCTTTCCTCCGGCATCCCGCGGCCTGGACACTGGAGTCCGACGGCCATCCTGGCGCTCCGCGACCGCGAGGTCGTGTTGGGGTACGCCTCAGCCTCGCTGTTTTCTCCGCCCTCACCAGGCGATGCGTACCTGTTTTCGTTCGCCGTGGACGGTGGCCGGACGGCGCTCGCGTGGGTGACGGCCGAGGGTGAGGCAGCACAGAGACAGATATACGCCATCACTCTGGGTGGCGGTGGTCTGCTGGCGTTGCCGGACGGGGGCTGGCTCGCGCTCGTCGGCGGGACGTTCGAGTTTCTGCAGTTCGACGGCGGCGACCGGCTCGTCGCGCGCTGGCCCGGAAGTCGGGAGGTCTTCACCCCTCCCGACCTCGACACGTTGCCCGACGCGGCGACGAACGAGGCGTTGACCTCGTGGTGGAACGCCCAGGTCCAGGTCGGGGGCCTCGTCGAGGTGCGGCCGGGCCGGGTCGGGGTGCTGCTCGTCCGGCCGCGGCAGGACGGCCAGGCGCGCGAGGCGGTGTTCGAGGTCTACGACCTGGCGTCGCACGGCCTCGTGTCGCGTTACTCGGTTCCGGCTGTCATCGGCAGGGAGAGCAAGGTCGTGTTCCCCTCCGGCGGCCGGGGCGTCGCCTCGGTCTTGGTGCAGGATTCAGGCGTGGGGCTCGAGACAAAGGCGAGGTACTGCGAATATGCGCTCCCGCGACGTTAGGTTTGTCTTCGGCTTGGGCGTGGCCCTGGCACTGGCCGGGGTGCGATGCGCGGTCGCCGAGCCGGCTGTCCCGATGTCGCCCGTCGTGATCGAGGGGACCACCTCGCAGGGCGAGGCCGTCCGCTGGTCGCCGGCCCCGGAGACGCTCGGTGTCCTCCTCGTGTTGCCGGCCCAGGGGTGCGGGGGCGTGATCGACGGTGTGGTGCGGGGGATCGAGGCGCTGGCCGTGCGGCGCCCGGCCGACGTGAGCGCCGCGCTGCTCCTCGTCGGCGCGGGGGACGGCCGCTACATCGGGGCCACGCCGCGCGGGGTCCGGGTGATCTTCGACCGCGGACGCCGGACCGTGGACCAGCTCGGTCTCCCCGGCCTGCCTTTCCTCCTCGTCTGGACCAGAGGCGGCCGGCTCGCCCGTGCCGACTGGATCGAGCCCGCCGCGCGAGACCCCAAGTGGGTCCTTTTCGACCTCGAGCGCTGCCTCACCCTGGTCGAGCCGGCCGCCGCGGCACGCGCCTCCGGTCCTCCGGCCCCTTATCCCACCGGTCTGCCCGCACCGCGCCGGTGAACGACTGAGATCCTGCTTGGATCGCCTCGGGAGGGCCGCTCACGGTTTGTGCAGCACTACGCAGCGCGGGGACGATCCGCTCCTCGGAGTCAGGGATCGAAGGTCTCGACCGACGGGTGGCGGTGGATGCGGGTCCGGTGAAGCTCGACGATGACGATGGCGCCGGCAAGCTCCTCGTCCGCGAGGTCGCGTAGCGCTTTCAGGATCGTGAGGGTGACGTCCACCACCGGCATCTCGTTCGGCAACCTCGCCACAGCGATCCCCGCGTGCGACCCCGCCGGGAACGCGAGCGCGTTCGCAAACCCGAGGTCGGCGCTCAACAGGACCCTTTTCTCGGCTTGCGCCCTCGCGAAGACCTCAACGTCCGAGCAACCCCGGAGACCGACGTCGCGCACATCCTGGGTGTCGAACCCGGCCTCGCGCAACGCCGGAGCGAGCGATCGGGGGAGATCCTCGTCGATCAGAAATCGAGGCATCGCTCAGGAGGCCGCGCGCACGCGTTCGTCACCGAGCACCTGCGCCGCGTACGCCAGTGCCGCGAGGACATCCTCCCGCTCCAGCCCGTACTCGGCCGCCACGGCCTCCACGGACATGCCGCCGGCCAGCTTGCCGACGACCAGATCGACCGGCACACGCGTCCCGCGGAGCACCGGCCTGCCGAAGCGGACCGCCTCGTCCACCACAATCCTCGGGGCGATCTCTCTCATCTTGCCTCTCCCCCGGGGCCTGCCATACGATCGGATCCGGGCCGCTCCCAACGACCGTGTACCCACACGCAAGCCCACTCGCACACCAACGCTAGGCCCGGAAGCGCTCACCGTCAAGCTGGAGTCTGGTTTGGGGACCCCACTGATCGCCCTCTGACCACGGACCACGGACCACGTCTCTCCGAACCCCGAACCCCGAGCCCCGAACCCCGGTCGTCAGGTTCTGAGGCGCGGGGCGCCCTGGTGACGGGCGATCTCCTGCGACTCGCGCAGCTGCACGACGCCGCGCTGGATCAGGTTGCGGATGATGAGCTGGTTGTGCAACTTGGCTCCGGGGAGCAGGGCGAGGATCTGGTGGACCGTGTAGCGTCCGTTGATGCGTGACAGGACGAAGCCCTCGTCGGGGCCGCACTTGAGCTGGACGATGTCCTTCGGCGCCAGCGCCAGCTCGAGGATCGTCGCGGGACCGATCGGGAGCTTCTCGACGTCGGCGGCGATCTCGCGCTCGAGCTGGTCCGCGGCCGCGAGCGCCTTGGGGATGTTGGCATACCGTTCGCGCACCTCGACGATCTTGCGGTACGCCTCGAGCGCGTCGCCGAGGGCCAACGCGCTCTCCGCCTCCTGCAGGCGGTCGCGCCACGTCGAGCGCAGGAACCCCGGGACCCGCTTCGGCGGCATCGCGG
>JAKAFI010000301.1 GCA_021818005.1 Acidobacteriota bacterium
CGGTTGAGCGGCGTCGGCACCCCGACCTCCAAACCCAGGCGGACGACCGCGCCGGAGAGCCACTCGACCTCGAGCCGCTTCCCGCGCGTGAGGTCGCCGAGCATCGACGAGGTCATCTCCGGCGCCAGGGTGTCGATGAAGCGCAGCGTGGCGTCGGCGATGTCGGGCGCAACCGCGATTCCCTTCGCCCGCGCCACGGACGCGGCCTCGGCCATCACGTCGCGCAGCATCGCCCGCGTCGCCGGGTCGCTGCGGATCGGCCCGACCGGCCTGCGGGTGAGCGCGCTCATCCCCGACAGCCCGGCGATGAAGATGAACTTCTCCCAGATCGCGCGCTCGATGTCGGGCGAGATCGCGGCGTCGATCCCCGCCTTCGTGCACGCGGCGAGCAGCGCCTCGGTGCGCGCGCTCGGGCGGCCGTCGAGCTCGCCGAACGTGAGGCGGGCGAGCGTCCCGGTGGTGCGGATCACCCCCGGCGCCTCGATGACCGCCGCGATGTGGGCGACGCCGCCGAGCACGCGCTCGCGGCCGCAGCGCCGGCTCGCGATCTCCACCGCCTCGACGCCGTTCTGGAACGAGAGCAGGGCGCTCGCCGGGCCGAGCAGCGGCTCGGCGGCCCGCATCGCCTCCTCGGTGCTCCACAGCTTGACCGCGACGATCACCAGGTCGACCGCGCCGACGCGGGCGGGGTCGCTCTCGGCCCGCACCGGCGCAAGCGTGGCGTCGCCCAGCGGCGAGAGGATCCGCAGCCCGCGCTCGCGCATCGCGTCGAGGTGCGCGCCGCGGGCGATGAACGTCACGTCCTCCCCGGCCGTGGCCAGACGCGCGCCGAAGTAGCCGCCGACCCCGCCGGCGCCGATGATCGCGATCCGCATGGCACCCCCCGGGGCCAGCATACCGCCGCCGGGCGCTCACCCGCGGCCGCGAACGTCCGCGGGGGTACGATCGCAAGGGAAGGGGGATGCGATGCACCACGTTCGCCTCGGCCGGACCGGCCTGAAGGTCTCGCGCCTCTGCCTCGGCACGATGACGTTCGGCCTGCAGTGCGACGAGCCGACCTCGTTCGCGATCCTCGATACGGCCGCCGCGGCCGGCGTCACGTTCCTCGACACCGCCGACGTCTACCCGCTCGGCGGCACGTTGGAGACGAACGGCCGCACCGAGGAGATCCTCGGCCGCTGGCTGGCCGGGCGGCGGCACGAGTTCGTCGTCGCGACCAAGTGCTTCGGGAAGATGTCGGCGCGCGAGTGGGACCGCGGCAGCTCGCGCAAGCACGTGCTCGACGCGATCGACGGCTCGCTGCGCCGGCTCGGCACCGACTACGTGGACCTCTACCAGCTGCACGGCTTCGACGCGGAGACGCCGATCGACGAGACGCTCGCGGCGCTCGACGACGTCGTGCGCGCCGGCAAGGCGCGCTACGTCGGCTGCTCGAACTTCCTCGCCTACCAGGTCGCCCGCGCCCTCGGGCGCAGCGAGGCGCTCGGGGTGGAGCGCTTCGCCTCGGTGCAGCCGCGCTACAACCTGCTCTTCCGCGAGTTCGAGCGCGAGCTCTTCCCGCTCTGCCGCCAGGAGGGGATCGGCGTGATCCCGTACAACCCGATCGCCGGCGGGCTGCTCTCCGGCCGCCACCGGCGCGAGGCCGGGCCCACCCCCGGCTCGCGCTTCACCCTCGGCGGGGCGGCGAGGATCTACCAGGAACGCTACTGGAACGAGGGGATGTTCGCGGCCGTCGACCGGTTGCGCGCGGTCGCCGCCGAGGCCGGCCTCGACATGGTGACGATGGCCGTCGCCTGGGTGCTGGCCAACCCGGACGTCACCGCCCCGATCATCGGCGCGAGCCAGCCGGAGCAGCTTGCGCCGGCGCTCGCCGCCGAGGTGACGCCACTCCCGGCCGACCTCAAGGCGCGCCTCGACGAGCTCACGGCCGAGTACCGGCGCGGCGACGCGCCGCGCTAGCCGGCGCCGAGCGCGCCACGACCGGGCACCCGGCTCGCATTCGGCGCCGCCAAATACGTCGCCCCGCCGGGGCGGGGCGACGTCGTGGTGCGCTCGTGCATCTCGCGCCGGGAGGCTTGCTCCCGCGCGCCTCACTCCGCGGCGGGCGTGGAGCCTTCCGCGAGGAACAGCACCGGCAACCCCTTGGCGGCGGCGGCCGTGTTGTAGGCGGGGACGTCGGTCTTGACGAGCGCCGCGAACGCGTCGAGCGCCTTGGCCACCTCGGCGTGGACGGCCGCCAGCTCTTCGTTCACGACCGGCCGCGGCGCGGTGTCGTACCCCATCGCCACCAACATCATTTCGCCGGACACCGTGTCGTGCAGGCGGGAGAGGTAGTGGATGTCGTCCTCCCCGACGCCCGGCTGGATCTTGGTGTTGTACACCGAGTCCATCATCCCGGCGAGCTTCTTGTCGAGCGCCGAGGCGTCGCCGAGGACGTCCTTGTACGCCGCGGGCGGTTCGTTCCCGGCCTCGGCGCCGGCCCCGGCCATGACCGTCCGGCGCGTCGCCGCGAGCTGGTCGCGCAGCTCCTGGATGCGGTTGATCATGACGTTGAGCGCCGAGGTGTCGGCGCGCACGCCGAGCGCCGCCTTGAGCTGCGCCGCGGCGGCCGCCTGCTCGCTGCGGCCGCCGGCGCTCACCGTGACCGTGTACGTGCCGGGGACGACGAGCGGGCCGGACGGCCGCCAGCTCTCCTCGCCGGCCTCGTGCTCCGGCGCCTTGGTGACCGCACGCGAGAGCTTGGTGGCCGGGCCGTAGCGCAGGTTCCAGGCGACGCGGTTCATCCCGGTCTTGCCCGGTCCGTGCAGCGTGTTGACCACCTCGCCGGCGGCGTCGGTGATCGTGATCGTGACCGGCTCCTTGGCCGCCGCCCCGTTCGCCGCAGCCACCGCCTCGTGCTCCCCCTTCGCCTTGGCCGCCGCGTCCGGCTTGATCTCCTGCTTCAGCCAGTAGGTGATCACGGCGCCGTCGGGAGGGTTGGGGCCGTCGTAGCGGCTGGCGCGGTTGTTCTCGCTGTTGCGCCAGACCTGGAAGAACGCCGCCGGTGGCGGCGGGAAGAGGTGGAGTTCGGCGCCCTCGATCGCGGGGGTGAGCCGCTCGAGCGGGGTGATGTCGTCGAGCACGAACATGCCGCGCCCGTGCGTGGCCACGACCAGGTCGTGCTGCCGCTTCTGGAACGTGAGGTCGAACACCGGCACCGGCGGGAAGTTGCTGGCGAGCGGACGCCACGAGGCGCCGCTGTCGGTCGAGTAGAAGAGGCCGCGGGCGGTGCCGGCCACGAACAGGCCCTTCACGTTCGGGTCCTCGCGCACGACGAACACCGGCGCGTCGGCGGGGAGGCCGGACGAGATCGCCTTCCAGGTGCGGCCGTAGTCGTCGGTGCGGAACACGTACGGCCGGTTGTCGTCGAGCATGTGGCGGTCGATCGAGACGACGCAGGCGGCCGCGTCGAACGGCGACGGGTCGATCTGGTAGATGCGGCCCCACGGCTCCAGACCGGCGATGTGGCGGCCGACCTCCGACCAGTTCGTGCCGCCGTCACGGGTGAGCTGGATCAGGCCGTCGTCGGTCCCCACCCAGATCACCTTGGGGTCGAGGCGGGAGAGGCCGATCGAGAGGATCGTGTCGTAGTTCTCGGCGCCGGAGATGTCGAGGTTCACCGGGCCGCCCGAGAGCTGCTGCTTGCTCTTGTCGTTGCGGGTGAGGTCAGGGCTGATCGCCTGCCACGTCGTGCCGCCGTCCGTCGTCTTGAACAGCACGTTGGCGCCGAGGTAGACCTCGTTCGCGTCGGTCGCCGAGACCGCGAGCGGCGACGTCCAGTTGTAGCGGTACTTCA
>JAKAFI010000027.1 GCA_021818005.1 Acidobacteriota bacterium
GGCACATGATCATCCAGAACAAGGTCGAGTACGTCGCGACCGACGAGCAGCTGCAGGAGATCCCGTGGGTCGAGGCGATCGGCCCGGACGGCAAGCGCCGCGAGTACACGAGCACCGACGCCAAGCTGACGCCCGAGAAGCTCGCCGCGATGAAGCGGCACGTCATGGACTGCATGGACTGCCACAACCGCCCAACCCACATCTTCCAGCCCCCGGACGGCGCGGTGGACCGGGCGATGGCGTCCGGGCAGATCCCGACCAACCTGCCCTGGATCAAGAAGGTTGCGGTGGACGCGCTGGTGCGCCCGTACCCGACGAGGGCGGAAGCCGCGACCGGCTTGCGCGCCGAGGTCCTCGGGTTCTACGAGAAGCAGTACCCCGCGATCGCGAAGGGCCGCTCGGCCGACCTCGACGACGTCGTCACGCGCCTGATCGGCATCTACGACCGCAGCGTGTTCCCGGCGATGAAGGTGAACTGGACCACCTACGCCTCCAACATCGGCCACCGCAACTGGCCGGGCTGCTTCCGCTGCCACGATGGCAAGCACGTCTCGCAGGACGGGAAGGTCTTGACCCGTGAGTGCACGGCGTGCCACACGATGCCGCAGCGCGGCCCGCTCACGCCGATCGGCACCGCGATGCCGGTCAGCAGCGAGAACTGGCACCCGTGGGAGCTCAAGGGGAAGCACGCGACGATGCTGTGCAACCGCTGCCACGCCGCCGGTTACCGCGCGCCGTCTGGGTGCGCCGAGTGCCACAAGCTCGACACCAAGGCGCCGATGATGGACGGCGGCTGCGACAACTGCCACCTCAAGGAGCAGGAGGTCAAGCCGCTCGCCGATTGCAAGACGTGCCACGACGGCCTGCCCGGCCTGCACACCAAGGGCGGGCACCCCGACGCCGCGTGCACCGACTGTCACAAGCCGCACGTCTGGAAGGTGAGCGGCCGCGACACCTGCATGGCGTGCCACGACGACAAGGCCAAGCACCATCCGGGCCAGGCGTGCGCCTCCTGCCACGACTTCAAGGCCGACACCCCGCCGAAGAGCGCCGCGGCGGCGCCGGCCGCAACGACCCCCGGCGCGTGAGGCGGACGGCGGCGCACCGGCCCGCCCCTGGGGCGACCTGGAGTCGCAGGGAGCTCGAGCAGCTCGGGCGCCTGCGCGATCCTGCGCGGATCCAGCGGTTCCTCGACGCGATCCCGTACAGCGCGGACCACTTCTACCGCTCGCCGCGCCGCGTGCTGCGCGACCGCAAGGCGCACTGCTTCGACGGCGCCGTCTTCGCGGCGGCGGCGCTCCGCCGCCTCGGGGAGCGGCCCGCGATCCTCGACATGCGCGCGGTCAACGACGACGACCACGTGATCGCGATCTTCCGCCGCGGCCGCACCCTCGGCGCGGTCGCCAAGTCCAACTTCGTCGGCCTCCGCTTCCGCGAGCCGATCTTCCGCACGCTGCGCGAGCTGGTGCTCTCCTACTTCGAGGACTTCTACAACGTGGCGCGGCAGAAGACGCTGCGGGCCTACTCGGTGCCGCTCGACCTCACCCCGTTCGACCGGCTCGGCTGGGAGACCGACGACGCGGCGCTCGACGTCATCGCCAGCCGTCTCGACAGCGCCCGCCACATCCGCCTGCTCACGCCGGAGCAGGCCGCGGCCCTGCTCAGTGTGGACGAGAGGCGGTACACGAGCGGCCTCCTCGGTTCCGACCCCGACGGCCTCTACCGGCCGAAGAGCTAGGCGCTACCGCCCGGGGAGCGTGAAGCTGTTGTCCAGCCGCGCGACCATCTCGTCGTACCGGCGGTCCAGCTCCTCGTTCGCCCGCGCGAACGCCGCGTCGTCGAGTTCGCCGGCGGCGCGCCGCGCCGCGATGAGCGCCTTCTGGTTCTCGTACCAGCGCTCGGTGTCGAAGTTGTAGGTCATCCGCGCGACTCGCCGGCGAGGGTGAACTCCCAGGCACACGCGCCGTCGGCCTCGGGGTCGGGCGGGCACGCCAGGCAGCGCGTCCGGATGCGGGGGTCCACCGTCCGCGCCAGAGCGGCGAACTCCACCTCGCCGACGCTCTTGCAGGGAAAGTCGGGCAGGCCCTTGCGCCGCCTCGTCTGCTGCACGCGGCACGCCTCGGTCACGAAGCGCAGGGCCTGGCGGTCGCTGTGCCACTCGATCCGGTACGGGTTGATCAGGGCGTACATCCGCGCCCCCAGCACCCGAGCCAGCGCCTCCAGCCCCCCGCCCGGCGCAAGCCCGAGCAGCTCCATGGCGCGCTTCGCTTCCGCCGGCGCGAACTTCGCCCAGGCGGCGGCGTCGAGCTCGATCGCCGTGTCGATACCCAGCCGCTCCTCCGCCGCCAGGAACCACGAGCCGTCGTGAGCGAGCCAGTTCTTGGCGAACGCGGTCAGCGCCTGCAGCAGCTGCTCGCGGTCCATCTCGGCGTACTCGGTCATCCCCGTCCCTCCCGGCCGGCGACGCGGCACCGCAGTGTGGCGCACCCGCCCGCATCTCGCAACCGGCGCCGCGCTCTCGCCGAACGCCGCCACTTAGGCTATCCTAACTCCCGGGAGGGACGATGGCGGCCAGGAAGAGCCCGGGGCTCGGGGAGAGCCTCGAGGATTACGTCGAGATCATCCTCGCCCTCGAGCGCGACGCGGGAACGGCACGGGTGCGCGACATCGCCGAGCGCTTCGGTGTCTCGCAGCCCTCGGTGACAGGCGCGCTGCGGGCGCTCAAGGCCAAGGGGCTGGTGCGGCACGAGCCGTACGCGCACGTCACGCTCACCCCGGCCGGGAGGCGCGTGGCCGGGGAGGTCGAGCGCCGCCACCGGGTGCTCAAGGAATTCCTCACCGAGGTGCTGGCGTTGCCCGACACGGAGGCGGACGCGGCCGCGTGCCGCATGGAACACGTGCTCGCGCCGACGGTGGTCGACCGCTTCTGCGCCCTCGCCGCGTTCGTGCACGCGAGCCCGGCTCGCGCCGCGGAGTGGTTGAGCGGGATCGGCTCGGCCCTGCCGCGTGGAGCGCGAAAGGGGTCCGCCCGGGTGAGCGCCCGGGGAACCGGGAACGGCGGCGGCCACTCGCGCACCACGGTTCCCACCCCACCGCCGGAAGGAAGCTCGTCATGTTGAAACCGCTTAGCGACCTGGGCTCCGGCGAGCACGGCATCGTGCGCGAGCTGCAGGGAGGACGCCGCCTCGCGGCGCGGCTCGCCGGGTTGGGTCTGACTCCCGGCGCGGCGGTCGCGGTCATGCACAACTACGGTCGCGGCCCGATCACGGTCGCGGTCATGCACACCAGGGTCGCGATCGGCCTCGGCCAGGCGGCGCGGGTGATGGTGGAGACCCGCGAGGGCGAGGCGTGAGCCCAGATCCGAGCGCACGGCCGGTCACCGTTGCCCTGGCCGGTCAGCCCAACGTCGGCAAGTCGACGGTTTTCAACCGGCTCACGGGCCTGAACCAGCACGTCGGCAACTGGCCGGGTAAGACGGTCGAGCAGAAGACCGGCGAGCTGGTCCACAACGGCACGGCGATCCGCCTCGTCGACCTCCCCGGCACCTACGGGCTCACCGCCAACTCCGAGGAGGAGCGGATCGCGCGTGACTATGTCCTGCGCGAGCGCCCCGACGTGGTCGTCGCGATCGTCAACGCCGCCGCGCTCGAGCGCAACCTCTACCTGGTCGCCGAGCTGCTGGCGCTGCCGAGCCCGGTGGTGATCGGGCTCAACATGATGGACGTCGCCGCCAGCCACGGCGTCCGCGTCGAGCCCGAGGTGCTCGAGGCCGCGCTCAAGCTTCCGGTGGTGCCGCTGGTGGCGGCGAGGAACCAGGGCATCGACGGGCTGATCGACGCGGCGTTGCGCGTCGCCGCCGACCCGGCCGCGTTCGCCCCGACACGCCCCGAGATGCGCCCGGCGCACCGCCCGATCCTCGCGGCGATCGCCGCGCACCTGGAGGCGGTTCTGCCGCCGCCGTACCCCACGTCCTGGGCGGCGCTCAAGCTCCTCGAGGGCGACACCGAGATCGCGGCGCTGGTGCGCGAGCGCGCGCCCGAGGCCTGGAAGGAGGTCCACGCGCTGCTGCTGCAGCACGAGGACGCCTACCTCGACATCGCCGGCGGCCGCTACGAGTGGATCGCCCGCATGGTCCGCGCCGCCGTCGCCCGGCCGCGGGCCGGCGCGGTCACCGTGACCGACCGCATCGACCGCGTCGCCACCCACCCGCTGTGGGGGCTCGGCCTCCTCCTCGCCGTGCTCGCGGGCGTGTTCTGGCTGACGTACACGGCCGCGGCGCCGCTGGTCGCCCTGCTCGGCCGCCTGATCGGCGGGTCGCTGGCCGGGGCCGCGCGCGATACCCTCTCGTCGGGCCCGCCCTGGTTCGCGCGCTTCGTGGCCGACGGCCTGATCGGCGGCGCCGGCATGGTGCTCTCGTTTCTGCCGATCCTGGTCTTCTTCTTCGCGCTGATGGGGATCCTCGAGGACGTCGGGTACCTGGCCAGGATGGCGTTCGTAATGGACCGCTTCATGCACCGGATCGGGCTGCACGGCAAGTCCTCGCTGCCGCTCTTCCTCGGCTTCGGCTGCAACATCCCGGCCGTGCTCGGCACGCGCATCATCGAGGACCGCCGCGCCCGCCTGCTGACGCTCCTGCTCGCCCCGCTCGTCCCGTGCACTGCCCGGCTCGCGGTCGTCACCTTCCTGGCGCCCGCGTTCTTCGGCGAGCTCGCAACCTGGGTCATGGTCGGTCTCGTCTCGCTCAACATGGTGGTCCTCGTCGTGGTCGGGGTGACGCTCAACCGGCTCGCGTTCCGCGGCGCCAAGACCGCGTTCATCATGGAGATGCCGCTCTACCATGCGCCGAACTTCCGTACCATCGGTCTCTTCGTCTGGAACAACCTCACCTCGTTTCTGAAGAAGGCGAGCACCGTGATCGTGCTCGTCTCCGCGTTAGTCTGGGCGCTCGCCCAGTGGCCCGGACCGGGGATGCAGCACAGCGCCCTCGCCGCCGTCGGCCGCGCCCTGGCTCCGGTCGGCGCCTGGCTCGGCCTCGGCGACTGGCGCTTCATCGTCGCGCTGCTCACCAGCTTCGTCGCGAAGGAGAACACGATCGCGACGCTCGGCGTGCTGTTCAACGCCGGCGAGGGGGGCGCCAGCCTCGCGCGCCAGGTCGCCGCCGCCCTCCCCCCCTCCGCGGCGCTCGCCTTCCTCGTGATCCAGGTGCTCTTCGTGCCCTGCGTCGCGACCGTCGCCGTCACCAAGCAGGAGGCCGGGTGGAGGTGGGCGCTCGCCGGCGTCCTCCTGCTCCTGACCGTCTCGCTCGGGCTCGGCGTGGTCGCGTTCCAGCTCGCCTCGAGGCTGTGATGCTCGCCCGCCTCCTCGCCCTCGTCGCCGATGGCCGGCTGCACACCCCGGGGGAGCTCGCCGCCGAACTCGGGGTCAGCACCGAGCTGGTCGAGGCGATGCTGGCCGAGCTGCAGCGCCACGGCGACCTCGCCCCCGCGCCGTCGTCGTGTCACGCCGGCTGCACCTCCTGCCCGATGAACGGGGCCTGCGCCCGGGCCGAGGGCTCGGCCGCCGGCGCGACGCCGCTACGCCCCGCTGCCCCGCGTCCCCCGCGCTCATGAAGCGGCCGGCGCTTCCAGCCGGGTGCGCCCCACCCGAAGCGCGAGGGGCGCGACCGGGGAGCGGTTCGGGCGTAGCATTGAACGTAAGGAGGTCATCATGCTTCCCGCCCTTCTCCTCGCTGCGTTCCTCGCCGCGGGGCCGGTGCCGTATCCGGCCGGCGCACCCGTGGCGCCGGACGACCCGGCCCTGGCCAGGGCCGACCGGGCCGCCGCCGCGCTCACCTCGGAGCTGTTCGGCCGCCTGCAGCGGGAGCTCGCCACCGGTGGGCCGGCCAAGGCGATCGCCGTCTGCTCCCGGGAGGCACCCGCGATCGCCGCTCACCTCTCCCACGGCGGGGTTACCGTCCGCCGCGTCGGGACCCGGGTCCGCAACCCCGTCAACGCGCCGGACGCGTTCGAGGCCGCGGTGCTCGCGCGCTGGCAGGAAACGATCGCCGGCGGTGGCACGCCGCAGGAGGAGGCGGTCTGGGTCACGGTCGGTGGGATCCGTACCCTCCGTGTGATGCGGCCGATCATGACCGGGTCGCTCTGCCTCTCGTGCCACGGCGATCCCGGCCATTTCGCCCCCGGCGTGCGCGCCGAGCTGGCCAAGCGCTACCCGGACGACCGTGCGACCGGCTACCGCGAGGGCGAGTTGCGCGGCGCCGTCTCCGTCACGATCGTGCAGTGATCGCCTCGGACCCGCCGCCGGGCAGCGGCCGGCATGCGGTCCGGAACGGCGCGCCGACCGCACCAGCGTCTCCGGCAAGGCCTCCCGGAATTTCCCCGCGTCGCCCTGCGTTGCGCCGGTTTAGGTAGCGTTGCGGCAAGGCCGGCGTGGGGGCACCATGAACCGACTCGGCGGGATGAGTTCGAGCGTCATTGCAGCCGCGGCCTTCGTGGCCGCGGGGACGGCCCCGTTCGTCGCCGCAGGCTCTCCCGTCGTCCCGCTCTGCCCCGGACTGACGGTTGTCACTGCGATCGCGCAGAGGGACGGCGACTACGAATCGATCAAGACAGTCGAGTCGATCTCGGCCCGAGCGGTGCTCGTGAAGTACTCCAGCGAACGGATGTCGAGCGACATCTTCTCGACGGCGCCCCCGAAGCTTGAGCACGAGATCGTGATGCGCCGCGTGCTCAAGGAGGATCTGGTCAGAGCGGCGCTCTACCTGCAGCAGTACTACGACAAGCTTCCGGAGACCGTACCGGGCACGACGGCGATGGGCACGTCCGCAGCGGTCCTCCGCTCCTTGAAAGCCGGCGCCGAGACCGAGATTGGCGTGTTCTACCCTTTCAACGGGACACCCACCGCCAGCCGGTCGACACACCCGAACATCTTCGATTTCAGCGTAGTTGCTAAGATCCGCCGGGAAGAGGCCGGCGACGTGATGGTCCCGGTGTTGGTCAACGGCCGGCTGACCGAGTTGCCGGCGATCCACGCCGGGGGCCGGTTCTTCTCCGACCACGGCGAGTTCTACTTTCTCGACGACCCGGCCAACCCGTTGACGCTGCGGTTCAGCTTTGGCCCCGCGCCGAGCGGGCCGAGCGGCGCCGGAACCGGTCGCACCGGCGGTGGAGCGGACAAGCAGTTCAAGCCCCGCGACAGCCTTCGCGTCATCAAGATCAACTACCGCTGCTTGACGAACGGCGCCTCCGGGTCAGGCGATGCGCTCGAGAGCGGACTGGCGCAAGGCGGCCGGGCCGACGTGTACGACATCTACTTCGACTTCGACAGCGACCGCATCAGACCCGAGTCCGCTCCGAGCCTACGGGAGATCGCGGCCGTCCTGACCCGCCACGCCGACTGGCGCCTTGCCGTCCGCGGCCACACCGACGACATCGGCGGCGATGCCTACAACTTGGTCCTGTCACAGAGGCGCGCCGAGGCGGTCAAGGCTGCCCTCGTGGCGCAATACGGCATCGCGCCGGCCCGTCTCACCACCGAGGGCGAGGGCGCGCGCCGACCTGTTGCATCGAACGCCACACTGGAGGGTCGGGCGCGCAACCGCAGGGTCGAGCTGGTGCGGCGATGACGGCGAGAAGCGGTGCGGCGCCCAGGCGCACGGCGAGCCTCTTCGCCGCGCTGGTGGCGTCCCTGCAGTGCCTGTTCGGGCCGGGCTCAACACGTGCCAACGCGCAGGACGGATCGAACGACGTTGTCCCGGTACGCATCACCGCCGAACCCGGGTTCGTCTGGACTGGAGGCAGGGTGCTGCTGCGCGGCACCGTGACCGGCGCGGTGCAGCCGGCCGCCGTTGGCATCAAGGTCCTGGTGCCGGCCCGCCCGCCGGCAACCCCACACTGGGTCACGCTCGCGCCCGCGCTCGCTCCCGATGGCGAGTTTCAGGTCGTGTTCGACGAGACCAGGCTCGCGGGCGTGTACCAGGTCTTGCTAATCACGCCGAACCACCTCAGCGCAGCCGGGGAGTTCAAGGTCGTCGGCAGCGTCAGGTCCTCCCCGCCCCTGCCCGATCCTCTGCCGGAGGTCGTTGACGTGGTCGGCAAGGTGGTGGAGATCGCCCGGACCAAGGTCGAGCTCGTGCCCCCCTCACCCGCCAAGGACCGGTTCCTCGCGAAGCTCGACGCGGTCGCGGGGCAGGTGGTTGCGCTGCGCAGGGATGCCGCTGCCGCGTCCCAGGGGATCCGAGGGCTGACCGCCCTGGTGGACCAGGTCGGACCTGACGACGACAGGCTCCGAGACGATCGTGATCGCCTCGTCGGGAAGCTCTCACAGGCGCAGGAATCGATCGACCTGACACCCGACGAGTTGCGGCACCTCACACGGATGCAGGCGACCTGCGACAACCTCGACGTCGTCGTCGAGGGCTTCAAGTGGACGTCCGCGCTCCTCAATCTTGCCGCCGGGTCGGTCTCCGGCATCGCAGACGGCTTCGCCAAGGACTTGGTCGCCCATCTCGCGAGTACGGCTGCGAGCGCGGGCGGCGCCCACGGCGACCAGGCGTTCCTCGTCGGGGAGACCACGAAGTATCTCGACATGATCAACTCCTTCGACGAGAAGAAGGCCAACCTAGTGAGCATGCTCAGCGACGCGGTGGGACAGGCCGCGCAGGACGTCATGAGCGCCTACTGCGTACAGTTCGGCGGGCCCGTCAAGGCACACATGAAGGCGCAGTTCTTCAACAACGGCCGCAAGTGGTGGGAGTACGAGTTCGACCTCACGGGCCGCGTCCTGGTGCACTATCCCAAGGACGCGACCTGTTGCTCGATCGCGGTCAACGGCCGACTCGAGGGATATGGAGACAACTTCAAGGTGTCCGAGAACGCGCTCAGCGTCCTTTACCCGAGCCTGATGGCGAGCACGGTCAAGCGCACCTTCGACATCCTACCGCCCGAGCTGACCTCCATCGGAGCCAATATCGGGACCCGGTACATCGAAGGCTCCGTGTTCGGCGCGCTCCTCCCCAACGCCTTCTTCTTCGCAGTCAGCGGCACGCTCGAGCAGGACCGCATGATCCTCCGGGTTGGCGCGGCGCGGACCGACATGAGCCCAAAGGCACGAGGCATCGCCATCATGCTCTCTGTGCTGTCGCTTGCGCCGACCGTCGTGATTTACGACCTGCCGTACAAGGATGCCCATTTCGTGTTCGAGCGCGCATCGGACGTCTACGTCATCCCCATCCACACCCAGGGCAACGTCATGACGGGTACGCAGCACTTCTCGAATGAGCGGGGCAACAGCGTGGCCAAGGGCGAGTACTCGGTCGATATCAAGCTGTGCAACCCAGGTTGCTAGCCGAAACGGGTGCCTCTGCGCAACGCACCGAGCCGGCCGCAAGGAGGACCGATGCAGCGACCTTCACCTTCAGCCGTGATCCTTGCGGCCGCGATGTGTCTCCCCACCCTGACCCGGGCGGGTTCCGACGGCCCGACGGGGTCCCTTCTGGCACGGTCCCGCGCCGTGTATGCGAGGCTGCACACTTACCTCGACCGGGGCGTCGTCCAGACCGAGTACCGTGGGGCCGCCGGACCGCCGTTGATCGAACGCCATACCTTCACCACTGTGTATCGGGCCCCCCGCCAGTTCCTGTTGGACTTCCACCGCGATCCGAAGCTCCCCCAGGAGCGATATGTCGTGTGGGGTGATGACGAGGCGTTCCACACCTGGTGGTCCGAGACCCGGGTGCAGCAGGACTTCCCCAAGGGGCGGGGCGCCACCGCGTTTGCCTTGAGCGCGCTTCCAACGCATGACGTGGTGACGATCATCCCGCCGCTCCTTTTCGCCAACGCCGGTCTCCAAGGTGCGGTCGCGAACCTGAGCGAGCTTCGCGATGTGGGGCCGGAAGCCATCGACGGTCTCCCTTGTGAGAAGCTCGAGGGGAGGCTCGACCTCGCATACCGTACCGGCAACGTGACCGGTGCGCGGGAGGTCATGGTCTGGATCGACCGCCGTACGCTTCTCGTCCGCAGGGTGTTCGAGGACACGCCGCAGGGAAGCGGCACGGGCGTCGTCTCGACCGTCACGTTCACGTTCTCCCCAACCGCCGACCCGGCACTCGACCGCGCTCGGTTCCGCTTCGCTCCCCCGCAGTGAGGGCTCGGCCCGGGAGTGGCGGCCAGCCGGGACCGTTATCCCATCGGGTCTGGAGCTGACAGCGGTGCGAGGTTGTTCCTTGAGGGCTTCCTGCGCCCGCACCCGTGTGGCGCGGCTCCGGCGAGCGACCGGTTCCGCCGACGGCACGCCCTTCACAGAGCGTTCACACGTCGGCCCTACAACGGTCACCGTGGCGGACGGACGGCGGGCACGACCGGCGGCCGGGCCCCACAAGGGAGGAAGCGCACGATGACTTGTTCGAGAATGGGACGTCTGATCGGCTCGGCCGCCGCGGCTCTCCTGGTCTCCGGGGGCCTCGCGTTCGGCCAGACCACGATCACCGGGGCGGGCGCCACGTTCCCCTACCCGGTCTACGCGAAGTGGGCCGCGGCGTACGCCGAGAAGACCGGCGTCCACCTCAACTACCAGTCGATCGGATCGGGCGGCGGCATCGCCCAGATCAAGGCGAAGACGGTGGACTTCGGCGCCTCCGACGCGCCCCTGACGAAGCAGCAGCTCGACGAGATTGGCCTCATCCAGTGGCCGATGGTCATGGGCGGCGTGGTACCGGTGCTCAACGTGCCGGGTGTCAAGCCCGGGGAGGTCAAGCTCACCGCCCCGCTCCTCGCCGACATCTTCCTCGGCAAGGTCGCCAATTGGAACGCCCCGGCGATCGCGGCGGTCAACCCCGGCGTCAAGCTCCCCGACCTCGCGATCACGGTCGTGCACCGGGCGGACGGCTCCGGGACGACGTGGATCTTCACCAACTTCCTCGACAAGGTGTCGCCCGACTGGCATGCCAAGGTCGGCACCAGCACCGCGGTCTCCTGGCCGACCGGGGTCGGCGGCAAGGGGAACGAGGGGGTCTCCGCCTACGTGCTGCGCATCAACGGCGCGATCGGTTACGTCGAGTACGCTTACGCCTTGCAGAACCGGATGACGTACGCGATGCTGCAGAACCGCGCCGGGAACTTCGTCGCGCCCACCAGCCAGGCGTTCCAGGCCGCCGCGGCCAACGCCAACTGGAACGACGCGCCCGGCTACTTCCTGGTCCTGACCGACCAGCCCGGCGCCGGCAGCTGGCCGATCACCGGCGCCTCGTTCATCCTCTTCTACAAGGACCAGGCGGACCCGGTGAAGGCGAAGGCCGTCCTCTCGTTCTTCGCCTGGTGCTACGCCAACGGCCAGAAGATGGCCGAGTCGCTCGACTACGTGCCGATGCCGAAGAACGTCGCCGACCTGATGGAGACCAACTGGACCTCGTCCGTGCGCTCGGCCGGCCAGGTCGTCTGGAAGTGAGGTGAGCCGCAGCGAACCCCGTGGCGGGACGGCCGCCGAGGCGGCCGTCCCCAGCGCGGGCGGCCTCCCCCGGCGTGCGCACGGCCGGGCGCCGCTCGTGGCGGAAGGCCTCTTCCGGACCGCGGCGCTGAGCAGCGCCGCGGTCGTGCTCGTCGTCATGGCCGGGCTGCTGGCCGTGCTGGTGTACCGCTCGCGGCTGTCGATCGACCGCTTCGGCTGGAGCTTCCTCTGGTCCGCCGCGTGGGATCCGGTGCGCGACAACTTTGGCGCCGCGAGTAGCATCTTCGGCACCCTCGCCGCCACCGCGATCGCGATGGCCATCGCGGTCCCGCTCAGCCTCGTGATCGCCCTCTTCCTCGTCGAGGTCGCGCCGCCCCGCCTCGCCAGACCGGTGGGCTACGGCATCGAGTTGCTCGCCGCGATCCCCAGCATCATCTACGGCATGTGGGGGCTGTTCGTTCTCGCGCCGCTGATGGCGGACCACGTGCAGCCGGTGCTGCAGAGGTTCCTCGGCCGGCTGCCGCTGTTCTCCGGGCCGCCGATGGGGATCGGGATCCTGACCGCCGGTCTCGTGCTCGCCCTGATGGTGCTGCCGTTCATCACCGCCGTGGCTCGCGACGTCTTCGCGCTGGTGCCCGCGGTCATGAAGGAGGCAGGGTACGGCTTGGGGGCGACGACGTGGGAGGTGGCCCGCAAGGTGACCGTGGGTTACGGCATGAAGGGCCTGATCGGGGGCGTGTTCCTCGGCCTCGGCCGGGCGATCGGCGAGACGATGGCGGTGACGTTCGTGATCGGGAACGACCACCGCATCTCGGCGTCGCTGTTCGCCTCCGGCAACTCGATCGCGTCGACGCTCGCCAACGAGTTCACCGAGGCCTCGGAACCGGTCTACCTGTCCGCGCTGGTGGAGCTCGGGCTCATCCTCTTCGTGGTGACACTCGTGGTCCAGGTGCTGGCGCAGCTCTGGCTGGCCCGCCTCGGGCGGCGGGCCGGGAGCGTGTCGTGAGGCGCCGACCCGCCTGGCCGAGGAAGGCCGCGGACGTCGCGGTCAAGACGGTCTCCGCGCTGGCGGCCGCCGTCGGACTGGGGTTCCTGGCCTGGATCCTGGTCGTGGTCGTCCGCCACGGCGCCGCGGCCCTGAACTGGACGTTCCTCACCTCGCTCCCCGCCCCTCCCGGCGGCAGCGGCGGCGGCCTCGGCAACGCGCTCCTCGGCACGGTCGTCATGACGGTGCTGGCGTGCGCCCTCGGGGTCCCGGTCGGGATGCTCGCCGGCGTCTACCTCGCCGAGTACGGCCGCGGCACCCGGCTCGCCACCGCCGTCCGCTTCCTCGCCAACGTGATGATGGGCATCCCGTCGATCATCATCGGCCTGTTCGTCTACGCCGTCATCGTGCTGCCCGCCGGCCACTTCTCCGGCTGGGCCGGCGCCGTGGCGCTGGCGCTGCTGGTGCTCCCGGTGGTGGCGCGCACGACCGAGGACATGCTTGGGCTCGTGCCCAACTCCCTGCGCGAGTCGGCGCTCGCGCTCGGCGCGCCGCACTGGCGCGCCACGGTGCAGATCCTGTTCCGGGCCTGCCGGGCGGGGCTGCTCACCGGCGTGCTCCTCGCCGTCGCCCGCGTCAGCGGCGAGACTGCGCCGCTGCTGTTCACCGCCCTCAACAGCCCGTACTGGCCGCAGTCGCTGTCCGGGCCGACCGCGAACCTCACGGTGACGATCTTCAACTACGCGATGTCCCCGTACCCCGCCTGGCAGCAGGCCGCGTGGGGCGCCTCGTTGATCATCACCCTCGGCGTGCTGGCGCTCACGATCGTGTCGCGCGCGCTGGCAAGGGAGAGGAAGTGACCACCAACCCCCCGCCCGATCTCGCCCCGCCGCGGCCGGCGGCGACCACGTCGCCGTCGCCCGACGTGCCGGCCAAGATCTCGGTCCGCGGCCTCTCGTTCCACTACGGCGCGCAGCAGGCGCTGTTCGACAACTCGCTCGACATCCCGGCCGGCCGGGTCACCGCGATCATCGGCCCGTCGGGATGCGGCAAGAGCACCCACATCCGCGTCTACAACCGCATCTTCGAGCTCTACCGCGACCAGCGCGCCACCGGAGAGGTGTGGCTGGACGGGGAGAACATCCTCGCCCCGGGCGTGGATGTCATCGAGCTGCGCCGCCGGGTGGGCATGATCTTCCAGAAGCCGACGCCGTTCCCGCTGACCGTCTACGAGAACCTGGCGTACGGGCTGCGCCTGCACTACCGGGTCAAGGGAGCGGAGCTCGACGACCGCATCGAGAGCGCCCTGCGCGCGGCGGCGCTCTGGGACGAGGTGAAGGACAAGCTGCACCGCTCCGGGTCGGCGCTCTCCGGCGGCCAGCAGCAGCGGCTGTGCATCGCGCGGGCGATCGCGGTCGAGCCCGAGGTGTTGCTCATGGACGAGCCGACGTCGGCGATCGACCCCGTGGCGACCTCGCGCATCGAGGAGCTGATCGTCGAGCTCAAGGCGAGCTACACGATCGTGATCGTCACGCACAACATGCAGCAGGCCGCCCGCCTCTCCGACGACACCGCGTTCTTCTACCAGGGACGGATCGTCGAGTTCGGCAGCACCACCGACCTGTTCACCAACCCGAGGCAGAAGCAGACCGAGGACTACATCACGGGCCGTTTCGGCTGAGGAGAGGCCGGGGCCCGGGGTTCGGGATCCGGGACCCGAAAGACGGGGTCAGGGGTCAGCGATCCGGGGCCCGGAAAGACGGAGCGGGGAAGGATCGCTCCTCCCCCGCTTCCACCGCCGCAACTCGGTTCAGCGCCTGGCGCACCGCCCGCCGCTGAACGGCAGGCCGGTCGAGGGATCGCGCAGGGTGACCGTGACTCCGCTCGCGACGTCCGTGATCGCCAGCGCCACCCAGTGGTCCTGACCGTCCACCACCACCGGCGCGGCCGTCACCTCGACCCGGGCGCCCGCGGTCGGTTCATAGCCCGAGCGCCGCAGCGCACGGTAGGGCGACAGCTGGATCGCCGTCTCGCCCTGGCCTGTGTCCACCGTCAGCGTTGGAAAGCCCACGCCGGGTGCGCCGCTGAAACTCTTCACCACGCCGGAGAACGTCGCCGTCCGGCCGAGGTCCGGTCCCGTGCCCGAGCACAGCCCCCGCCCACCGGTCACCGCGCCGCCGATCCCCTGGCCGGACGCCGTCCCGAGCCCCTGGGCGCCGCTGCCGGCCGGCGGCCCGCCGAGGTGGCGGCGAACCCCTTGCCCTGCCGGGCCGGACCACGCCGGCGTCCCGTCGGCCGTGCGCAGCACGAGCGTGAGCGAGCGGGTGACGTTCTTGACCTCACCGACCACCACGCCGTGCTGGCAGGTCGCGCACGCCCACCCGCTCACCTCGACGGCGTCGCCGGCCTGGGCCGCAAACCCCTGCGCCTGCAGGACTGGGAACGGACCGAGAACGTACGCCGTCTCCTGGCCGCTGCCGTCGCGCACGACCAGCGTCGGCATCGTCTGCCCGTACCCCGCCTGCAAGCTCACGACCGAGCCCGAGGCGGAGAACGCCGCGCCCAGCGCGACGTTCGGCCCCGTGCCGCCGCCCGCCCCACCACGCCTCTGCTGCGCCGCCAGCGGGCTCGCCGCCGCCACCGCGATCCCCAACCCAACCACCGTGACGATTCGCTTGATCCTCATCTCCGTGCCCCCTTGCCGGCCCCGCTCACCGGAGCCGCCCATCACCGAAGCACGCCCCGTGCCAGTCGCGGGTCGAGGAGCACGCAGTTTTTCTCCAGTAACTTACGCGCACAGACGTGGCCACCTCCCACCTCCGGCTGCAAGATCCTGCAGCCGCCGCGCAAGCGCTTGCACTCAGGAGATCCCGAAGCGGCGGAGGCGGTAGTAGAGGGTGCGCACCGAGACTTCGAGCAGGCGCGCGGCTTCCTCGCGGTTGCCGTGCGCGCGGCGCAGCGCCTCGAGCAGCGCCTCGCGCTCGCGCACCTCGCGGCTCAGCGGCACGGCGCCGGCGTCGGACGGCACGGCCCCCGCCAGCGCCGGCTCGACGTCCTCGGCACGGATCGCCGCGCCGCCGCGCACGATCAGCGCCCGCTCGAGGACGTTGCGCAGCTCGCGCACGTTGCCGGGCCAGCGGTGCCGCTGCAGGGCGGCCATCGCGCTCGCCTCAATCCCGGGCTCCGGCAAGTGGTGGCGGGCCGCCAGCGCCGCCACCAGGTGGCGCGCGAGCGCCGGGACGTCGCCGGCGCGCTCCCGCAGCGGCGGCAGGTGAACCGCCACCACCGCCAGCCGGAAGTAAAGGTCCTGGCGGAACTCGCCCGCGGCGACCGCCGCCGCCAGGTCGCGGTTCGTGGCCGCGACCAAACGCACGTCCACCGCGATATCTGCGCTCCCGCCGAGCCGGCGGATCGACCGCTCCTCAAGGGCGCGCAGCAGCTTGGCCTGCAACGCGGGGGCCAGCTCGCCCACCTCGTCGAGCAGGAGCGTGCCTCGCCCGGCCTCCTCGAAGCGGCCGCGCCGCGCCTGCTCGGCGCCGGTGAACGCCCCCTTCTCGTGCCCGAACAGCTCGCTCTCGGCCAGCGTCTCGGGGAGCGCCGCGCAGTTGACGGCGACGAACGGGCCGCCGGCGCGCCCGCTCTTCGCGTGCAGCCGTCGCGCCACCAGCTCCTTGCCGGTGCCCGACTCGCCGCTGATCAGGACCGCGACGTCACGGCGGGCGACCGTGTCGATCAGCTCCAAAAGCTCCAGGAGCGTCGGATCCGCGGTCACGAACGGGCCGGCCGCGACCTCCGGCACCAGCAGCCGGTCGACCGCCGCCAGCAGCGCCGCGGGCGACGGGAGCGGCTTGGTCAGGTAGTCCGCCGCTCCCAAACGCACCGCCTCGACCGCCTCGGGGATCGTCCCGTACGCCGTCAGCATCACGACCGGCGGCGGCGCCGCGCGCTGGCGGATGCGGCGCAGCAGCTCGAGGCCGCCGATCCCCGGCATGCGCTGGTCGGTGAGCACCAGGTCGTACGCGCCGCGCTCGAGCGCGGCGAGCGCCTGCTCCCCGTCGCGCGCCTCGACGACCTCGTGCCCCGCCGTCTCCAGGATGTCGGCGAGCAGCTCGCGGAACGAAGGCTCGTCGTCGGCGACCAGGATGCGGCCCATCTCAGCCGCTCCCGCCCGGCAGCTCGAGGCGGGCGACGCAGCCGCCGCCCGGACGCGCCGCCAGCGCGACCGTGCCACCGTTGGCGGCGGCCAGCGCGCCCACGATCGCGAGGCCGAGGCCGGTACCTTCCGGGCGCGTCGTCACGTACGGCTCGAACGCCCGCTCCGCGGGCACCGAAAGGCCCGCCCCGCGGTCCATCACCTCGGTCACGGCGCGTCGACCCTCGCGCCGGACCGCGACCTCGAGCGTGCCCCCGGGATCCGCCGCGCGGGCGTTGGCGAGCAGTTCCTCGAGGATGCTCTCGACGTGGTCCCTGTCCGCCCACGCGACGGCCGCGCCGCCCGTGACGGTCACCGTCCCGGGCGTTCGCGAGGCGGCCCGCCGCGCCGCCTCGCGGAGGTCGACGGCCTCGGGGCTTGCCTCCGGCGGCCGCGCGAACGCCAGCAGCCGCCCGAGCACCGCCTCGATCCGCTCGACCGCGTCGAGGATCCGGCGCGCCCGCGCCGCCGTGGCCGGCGGCGTCCCCTCGATGAGCAGCTGCGTCGTGCCCTTGATCCCGGCGAGCGGGTTGCGCACCCGGTGGGCCAGGCCGGCCCCGGCCAGCGCGAGCACCTCCAGCCGCCGCCGCTCCGCCTCGCTCGCGGCCAGCCGCTGGCGTTGCGCGAGGCCGGCCACCGCGGCCACGGCGAAGGCGACCAGGGCGGCGGCGCCAACGATCGCGCCCACCGTCAGAACGGCCGCGAGCCGGTCGGACGCGCCCAGCGCGGCCACCGGCTGCAGGCGCAGCGAGGCCATCGTCCCGCGCCCCAGCCCGCCGCGTCCGCCCATCCCGGCGAGCGCGCGCCACCTCGGGCCGAGCAGCGCCGGCTGCGTGTCAGCGTCGGCCGCCACCGTGCCGGCGCGGGCCGCGACGCCTTGCGGGCCGACGACCTCGACGCCGAGGAGCACGTCGCGGTGCTCGGCGAGGAAGCGGTCGACCGTGGCGCCGGCCTCGTCCGGTCCCCCGTCGCGGAGCGCGGACTCGAGGTCGTGGCCGAGGCGGAGCAAGACGCCCTGCCGCACCGCCAGGTCGCGCTCGCGCAGCGAGTGCGCCGCCACGCGAGCGACCGACACCAGCGCGGCGCCCAGCACGGCGGCGGCCACGACCGGCGCAGCCAGTAGCAGACCCAGCGGCGCTCGCACGGTTTCCCTCCCGCCGATCACTCTAGCAGGGGGCGTCGGCCGGGGACCGGACACCCGTCACCAGTAGGTCTCGACGTGGATCTGCCCCGGGTGGTGCCGGGAGTGCACGCGGAAGCCGGCGTCGGTCAGCAGGCGGGTCATGACCTCGATCATCCCCGGGTTGCCGCACAGGAGCACGTGGCAACGCGCCGGGTCGGGCGCGCCGCCCCAGCGCCGCGACAACACCCCGCGCGTCCACAGGTCCTGCACGTACCCCACCTCGCCGCCCCAGGCCTCGCCCTCCTCGTCGGGGCGCGAGACCGCCGGAAGGTACGCGAGGTGCGGCCGGAGCCGCTGCATCGTCTCCAGCTCGCCGCGGTAGCCGAGGTCCCACGAGTGACGGGCGCCGTGCAGGATCGCGACGCGCCGGTCGGGCGCGTGGAAGAGTGCGCTCCGCAGCTGGCTCATGTACGGAGCCAGGCCGGTGCCGGTGGCCGCCAGCACGAGGTCGGCGCCCTCCGGCACGTGGTCGAGGGTGAACAGGCCGGAGACCTTCGGCCCGAGCCAGAGCCGATCGCCGGCCTCGAGCG
>JAKAFI010000302.1 GCA_021818005.1 Acidobacteriota bacterium
CACACGCCGAGCAGCGGCACGGCCGCCGCCGCGCGGGTGAGCTCGACGCAGACGCCGGCGGACTCGGGCACGCCCGGGCCGGGGGAGAGCACGATCGCGCGCGGGCCGGCCGCCACGATCTCGGCCACCGTGGCCGCGTCGTTGCGGACCACCCGCACCTCCTCGCCGCGCGCCAGCTCGCGCAGGTACTGGACGAGGTTGTAGGTGAACGAGTCGTAGTTGTCGACGAGGACGATCACGACCGCATCCCTTCCGCCAGCCGCACCGCGAGCGCGAGCGCCCGCGCCTTGTTGCCGCACTCGGCGAGCTCGCTCGCGGGCTCCGAGTCGAAGACGATCCCGGCCCCCGCCTGGACGTGGACGGCGCCGCGCGCCGCCACCGCGGTGCGGATCGCGATGCAGGCGTCCATGTCGCCGGCGAAGTCGAAGTAGCCGACCGCCCCGCCGTACACCCCGCGGCGCAGCACCTCGAGTTCCTCGATCAGCTCCATCGCCCGGACCTTCGGCGCGCCGGTCAGGGTCCCGGCGGGGAAGCACGCGAGCAGGAGGTCGAGCGCGGTGCGCCCGGCCTCGAGCTCGCCGGTGACCTCGCTGGTCAGGTGCATGACCTGGGAGTAGCGCTCCACCTCCATGAACCGCGCGACGTTCACGCTGCCCGGTCGCGTGACCTTGCCGATGTCGTTGCGGCCGAGGTCCACGAGCATGAGGTGCTCGGCGCGCTCCTTCTCGTCGGCGAGCAGCTCGGCGGCGAGGCGGGCGTCCTCGGCCGCGCTTCGCCCCCGGCGCCGCGTCCCCGCGATCGGGCAGGTCGCGGCCTGCGTGCCGCGCAGCCGCGCCAGCGTCTCCGGCGAGGAGCCGAGGATCTGCGCCTCGCCGGCGTCGAGGTAGAACATGTACGGCGACGGGTTGGCCAGGCGGAGCGCGCGGTAGAGCGCGATCGGCGACGCGGTCGTCGGCCGCGACCACCGGCGCGAGAGCACGATCTGGAAGCACTCGCCGGCGCGGATCTCCTCCCGCGCGCGCGCCACGGCCGCGAGGTAGCGCTCGTCGTCCGGGGCCACCCGCCAGGAGAGGTCGGGCTCGGCCGCCGCGTCCGCGACCGGCAGCGGGGCCGGGCGGGCCTCGTCGAGCGGCGACGCCAGCACGGCCTCCAGCCGGTCGAGCGCCGCCACGGCCCCGTCGTAGGCGGCGCCGGCGCCCTCCCGAACGTCCGCCGTGGCGATCAGGATCAGGCGCTGGCGGGCGCGGTCGAGCGCCGCGATCACGGGGTAGACCCCGAACCACACGTCGGGCAGCTCGAGCGGGTCGGGGAGGTGCGCCGGGACCCTCTCGATCAGGCGGACGGCGTCGTACCCGATCCAGCCGACCGCGCCGCCGGCGAACGGCGGCAACTCCTCGCCGGCGGCGCGGCCGCGGGGCGCCAGCGTTTCCCGCAACACGTCGAGCGGCGGCAACGCCGCCTCGGCGCCGTCCACCAGTGTCCGGCCGTCGCGCACCGCCACGGTCCGCGCCGGGTCGGCGCCGGCGAACGACCAACGCGCGACGCGCTCGCCGCCCTCGACGCTCTCGAGCAGGAACGGGTGGCGGCCGGCGCGCGCGAGGCGCAACAGCATCCCGGTCGGCGTGACGGTGTCCGCGGTCAGCTCCCGCACCACCGGGACGAACTGGGCGCTCCTCGCGAGCTCGACGAAGCGCTCACGCGTCGGGCGACTCAACGGCCGGCCCCCGCCGGCGCGACCCCGCCCGGCCGCCGGCCGCTCACATCTTCCCCCGACTGCCGGTGCACAGCGATTCGCCGTGCAGCACCGCGTCCTCCGGCGAGGCAAGGGCGGCGGTCGCCTGCGCCAGGGCGGGGTAGCGGTGCGCCGCCACCCGCGTCACGACGGTGCGGTGGACGAAGTCCCACACGCCGAGCGGCGAGGCGAAGCGCACGGCTCCGGCCGCCGGCAGGCCGCGGTCGGCGCCGCCCACGAGCTCGGCGAGCAGCGGCGGGCACCACGGCCCGACGTTCACGACGGCCGCTCGTTCGATGAGGTCCTGCACGCGCAACGGCTCGGCCAGGAGCAGCTCGACGCGCTGCGGCGCGATCCGGTTGACGATTTCCGCCGCGGCCTCGAGGTCGGGCACCAGCACGATCGCCCCCGAGCTCTTGAGCGCCGCTCGTGCCGGGCTCCGCTTCGGCAACCTCCGCACCCGCGCCGAGACGCGCCGCTCGACCTTGGCCGCCAGGCTCTTCGACGGGGTCAGCAGGAGTGCCAGCGCGTCGCCGTCCTCGCCGGCGACGGCGATCAGGTCGGCGGCCACGAGATCCGCCTCGGCGCGGGCGTCGGCGACGATCACGACCTCGGGCGGGTCGGCCACAGCGTCGACGCCGACCACACCGGACACCGCCCGTTTCGCTGCCGCGACCAGGCGCCCGCCGGCTCCGACGATCTTGTCGACCGGCGCCACCGAGTCGGTGCCGTACGCGAGCGCGGCCACCGCGTGCGCGCCCCCCATCAGGTAGATCTCGCGCAGGTCGAGGCGATCGAGGACGTAGCGCAGCTGCGGCGAGGTCAGGAACGCGCGCGGCGGGATCGCCACCGCGAGCCGCGCGACCCCGGCGACGCGCGCCGCGACGACCGCCCCGATCAACGACGACAGGGACGCCGCCGAGCCGTCCGCCACGTACACCCCGACCGACTCGAGCGGCCGCACGCGGACCCCGGCGGCGCTGCCGTCTCGCTCGAGCGTGTACCCCTTCGGCGCCTGCGGCCCGTGGAACGCCTGTGCCTCGCCGAGCGCGAGCTCGACGGCGTCGACGAACCCCTCGCCCACCTCCTCGCCCCCGGCGACCGTGCCGCGGAGGCGGAAGCCGTCCCCCGGGCGCCCCTTCAGGTCGAGACGCCGCACATAGGCGACCAGCGCCTTGTCCCCGTGCTTGGCCACCGCGGCCACGGCCCGGCGCGCCTTGTCGTCGATCGCGGCCGGGAACAGCCGGGCGTATCGCGTCTCCACCCGCTGCAGGAACCGCTCACCCTTTGCGTCGCCGCTCATCCAGGTCTTCATCGTCCCCTCCCAGCCTGCGTCCCGGCGCGCGGGCCGCGCCGCGCGTCCTGGACCGAACACGCCAAGCTTTCAGACGTCCTGGCCCATTCTCCCGCAAGGCGGCGGCGCCCGCCACCCGTGCGCCGCCGTGCGGCCCGCGCGCACCCGGCCCGCTCGGACCGGTTCACGCCCCCTCCGCACCGAGGCCGATCGCGGCGGCCATCGCGCGCACCGGCGGCGCCACGCCGGTCATCGCCGCGAACTGCGAGATCGCCTGATAGAGCAGCACCTCGCGGCCGGAGGCGTAGCGCCAGCCGTGGCGGGCGGCGAGCTGCTCCAGGAAGGTGGGCGCGTCACCGTACGGGAGGTCCACGACGACGCTCCCGGCGGGGAGCCGCAGCCGCTCCAGCCATGGCGACGTCTCTCCGAGGGCGCCGGCAGGGGTGGCGTTGATCGCCACGCTGCAGCGATCACCCGCCTCCGGCTCCGCCACGGCGACCCCGAGGCGGCGGCCCGCCTCGCATGCCCGCTCCGCGTCGCGGGCGGCGATCGCGGCCTCGGCGCCGGCGAGCTGCAGCGCCACCACCGCGGCGCGGGCCGCCCCCCCGGCGCCGAGCACGAGGGCGCGCGCCCCGGCGAGCTGGGCGCCCGCGTCGACAAGCGCGCGCGTGATCCCGTCGATGTCGGTGCAGTCGCCGAGCAGCTTGCCGCGGCGCGGCAGCACCGTGTTGGCGGCGGCCGCGCGTTCGGCGCGCGGCGCCAGCAGCGTGCAGCGGCGCGCCGCCTCCGC
>JAKAFI010000303.1 GCA_021818005.1 Acidobacteriota bacterium
GTCAGCCCGACGAGCGCGAGGCCCGTGACCTTGCCGGTGAGCAGGTCGAACGACGACATCGAGGAGATCAGGATCTCGACCACGCGCTCGGTCTTCTCCTGCACGATCCCGCGCATCACCTCCTGGCCGTGGATCATCGTCGGAAAGATCAGCAGCGCCGCGAAGACGAACCCCACCAGGAACGACAGCTCCCCGCCCTTCTTCTCCTTGCCGCTCTTCGAGATCTGCACGCTATCGAGATCGAGGCGCTTGAGCAGCCGGTCGGCATCGGCGGCGTCGATACCGCGGCCGGCGAGCCGGACGCGCGCCAGCGCGCGGTTGACCGTGTTCGCCAGCCGCTCCTGCGTCATGATGTCGGAGGCGGCGCGGCTGTAGTAGACGAGCTTGGCGGAGGTGTCGGCGAACGCGTCGGAGGGGATCACGAGCACGCCGTCGAGCCGCGCCTTCGAGTCACCGTTCTCCCGCAGCCGCTCGAGGTACGGTTGCGCCACCGCCTTCACGTCGCCCGGGGCGGGCACGTACTCGGTCGTGAGCGAGGCCGTCTTGACCGCGGGCGTCTCCTCGGCCCGACGCGCGAGCTCGCGACCCGCCTCGCTCGCGAGCGGGCTCGGAGGCTGCGCGGGTTGCGCGGCGAACGCCGCGCGCAGCTTCCCGGTGCCGTCCACGACGACCACCCGCTTGCTTTCGATTCCTTTCATCATCAGGAGGGTGGGAACGAACATCAGCGCCGCCATCAGGAACGGGAAGATCACCGTCATGATGATGAACGCCTTCTTGCGGACGACCTCGAGATACTCGCGCTTGAGCACCGCCAGCGCCTTGTTCATACCGCAGCCTCCAGGCGCTCGCGCCCGCCCGCGCCGGCGCCGACCCGGTCGATGAAGATCTCCTCGAGCGACGGCGCGGCGATCTCGAACCGGCTGACCCTGACCCTGGCGAGCGCGGCGGCGAGGACGGCCTGCGCGTCGGCGCCCGGGCCGAGGCGCAGCTCGGCGACGTTGGTGTCGACGCGGGCGGCGGCGACGCCGGGCAGCTCCGACAGGAAGCCGCCGTCGCCGTCGAACGCGAGGTGCACGGTGTTCGACCCGAACGAGGCCCGCACCGGCTCCAGCTCCCCGGCGAGCACGGCCCGGCCCTCGTGGATGAGGACGATCTCGTCCACGAGCTTCTCCGCCTCGCCCATCATGTGGGTCGAGAGCAGCACGGTGCGCCCCTCGGCCTTGAGCTCCTTCAGGATCGAACGCACGAGGACCACGTTGACGGGGTCGAGGCCGGACATCGGCTCGTCGAGGATCACCAGCTCGGGGTCGTGGAGCAGGGCGCCGATGAGCTGCACCTTCTGCTGGTTCCCCTTGGAGAGCTCCTCGAGCTTGCCGGCGCGCTTGTCCCACAGCTCGAAACGTTGCAGCCACCGCTCGGCGCGCGCCCTCGCGGTCGCGGGCCGCTGTCCCTTGATCTCGGCGAGGAACAGGAGCTGGTCGATGACACGCATCTTGCGGTACAGGCCGCGCTCCTCGGGGAGGTAGCCGACCCGGTCGCGCACGGCGGCCGCGTCCGCGGCGCCGAACAGCTCGATCGTCCCGGCGTCAGGGAGGAAGATCCCGTTGATCATGCGCAGCGTCGTGGTCTTGCCCGCCCCGTTGCGGCCGAGCAACCCGGTGATCGTGCCGCGCGCGACCGCGAACGACAGCCGGTCCACCGCCCGGACGTGGCCGAACGTCTTGCTCACCTCTCGCACCTGAAGGACCGCCCCAGCACCCACGCCTCGCCTCCCCGCAACGATCGCGCTCCGGCCCATCGCGACGCCGGGCGCTGGAACGTGTACGGTGAGGATAGCAGGCCGGTTTCGCGCGGCCGCGCCGCGTTTCAGGCGTCCGGGCGCAGCATGCCGTGCCGCAGGATGTCCGCGGTCTCGCGGATCACCGCCTCGCTGTCCTTGCCGAAGTGGTTCGGCACGCCGAACAGGATCTCGACGGCGAAGTAGTTGATGTAGAACCTGGTCGCGAACATCGCGGCGGACGCCAGCGAGATCCCGGGGCGCAGGCGCGCCGCCATCGCCATGGCGCCGGGGTGCGTCGCCATGAAGTCGGCGTAGCGCTGCGCCATCTCGGCGTAGAACTTGCGGATGTGGCTGCCTTCGAACTCGACGACATCGACGTAGATCAGCGCGACGTGGCGGCGGTAGACGCGCACCAGCTCGCGCGAGGCGTGACCGACCTCTTCGAGGTTGTCCGGGAACGACCCGGTGGCGAGGGCGCGGTTGAACGGCAGGTCGGGGTCGTCGATCGCCTCCCAGTACTGGTCCAGCAGGGTGAGGTAGATCGCCTCCTTGTCCGGGAAGTGGTGGTAGACGTTGCCGGTCGAGAGCCCGGCCTCGGCGGCGATGTCGCGCACGCTCGTGGCCCGGTACCCCTGGCTCGAGAACAGCTGCAGCGCCGCTTCGAGGATCCGTTCACGCGACCGCTGGGATTTTTCCGCTTGGTTCATTCCCGATCATCCGTTCGGTTTTGAGAGTAGCGCGTCCTCGGGCCCACGTCAACGGGAAGGCCGGCCCTCCCGCGGTGCCGGCCCCCGGGGGCTATCATCGAAGAAACGGCGCCGGGGTAGTGCGCCCAGGCGCGGCACCGGGCCGGGATCGGGGGAGAGGTGCGGATCCTTGTCGTCGAGGACGACTCCGGGGTGCGGGCCACGGTCGTCCGGATGCTCGAGTTCCTCGGCCACGGCGCGACCGCCGTCGCCAGCGGCGAGGAGGCCGGCGACCTCCCGGAGGGCGGCGCCTTCGACGCGATCCTGGCCGACCTCCGCCTCCCGGGCATGCCGGGCCACGAGGTCGTCGGCCGGATGCGCCGGCGCTGGCCGCGGCTCAAGGCGGTGATCATGTCCGGCGACGTCGACGGCGAGGAGCTGCGCGCCGGGGCCGCCGCCGGCCGCTGGCGCATCCTGACCAAGCCGTTCGACCTCGAGCAGCTCGCGGCGGCGCTAGGAGCCTGTTGCGCATAGATTGAAGTGCAGTGATTGAGGCTTGAAATCTGTGAGATCGACGCCGACACTTGAAGCATGAAGGTCTTTCGGGAGTGAAGCCCACGGCAGGAGTGGTTGCTGCCGCCGTCGCCGAACGACTGGTTGGCGCCGGATCACCTGGTGTACTGCGTGTTGGACCTGATCGAGCAGCTTGACCTGAGCGGGATCGAAGGGTGCTACCAGCACCGGGACGCGCGTGGAGAGAAGGGGTACCACCCCGGGATGATGACGGCGTTGCTGTTGTACGGGTACGCGACGGGGGTGGCGTCGTCGCGGCAGTTGGAGCGAGCGACCTGGGAGGATGTGCCGACGCGGGTCCTGACGGGAGGCCAGCATCCGGACCACACGCGGATCTCGGAGTTTCGGCGGGAGCATCTGAAGGAGCTCGGGGCGCTGTTCATCCAGGTCCTGCGGGTGTGCCAGAAGGCGGGCATGGTCAAGCTGGGGCATGTGGCGCTGGACGGGACCAAGATGAAGGCGAGCGCATCGAAGCACAAGGCGATGAGTTACGAGCGGATGGTCAAGAGCGAGCGGGAGCTGATGGCCGAGGTCGAGGCGCTGCTGGAACGGGCGGAGCGGACCGACGCCGAGGAGGACGCGCGGTACGGGGTGGGTGTGCGGGGTGATGAGCTGCCGGAGGAGCTGCGACGGCGGGAGGATCGGCTGGTGCGGCTGCGGCAGGCGAAGGTGGAGCTGGAGGCGGAGGCGGCGGCCGAGCGGGCAGCCCGGGAGCAGACGAAGGACAGCGATCCGCCGGCTGGTGGAACGACAAGCGGTGATGCGCGGCCGCG
>JAKAFI010000028.1 GCA_021818005.1 Acidobacteriota bacterium
CGAGCACCTCGGTCGTCGGGTCGCCGTCCTCGAGCAGCACGACGCGCTCGGCGAACGGGGCAAACGCGTCCCTGAGCGGGTCGGTGGCCGCGAGCAGCATCGCGTGGTCGAAGCGCTCCAGCTCCTGCTCGACCACGGTCTTGAGCGCCTTGTAGTCGCACACCATGTCGTTGGCGTCGAGCGCCGCGGCCCGCAGCACGACCTCGATCCGGCGGGTGTGCCCATGCGGAAACCGGCACTTCTCCGGGTGCTTCGACAGCCGGTGCCCCGACTCGATCTCGAACCGCCTGGCGATCCGGTAGGTTCCCAACGTCCCCTCCTCCGCGCGAGGCAGTCTACAGGAACGCCACCGCGGCCCCCGCCGCGGCGGTCAGTCGGCCGCGCCCGATCGGCGCCGGGAGCGGCCGTCTCCGGTGGGAACGTCAAGCCCGAGGCGCCTGAGCTTCCGGTGCAGCGTGGTCTTGTGGATGCCGAGCGCGGCGGCCGCCTTCGTGCGGTTCCCCCCTTCCCGCGCGAGGACCTGCCTGAGGACTTCGGCCTCGGCGTCGGCGAGCGTGGTCGGCCGCCGCGACACAGGGGCCATCCTTTCGCGGAACCACTCCGGGAAGTCCCCGATCTCGAGCACCGGCCGCGCGCAGAACAGGCAGGCGTACTCGAGGATGTTCTCGAGCTCGCGGACGTTGCCGGGGAAGTCGTAGCGCATCAGGAGCGAGATCGCCTCGGGAGCGAGCCCGTCGATCCGTTTCCCCTTCTTGGCCGCCGCCTCGCGCACGAAGCGCTCGGCGATCAGGCCGACGTCGGCCGGGCGGGCGCGCAGCGGAGGCATCGCGATACGGATGACGTTGATGCGGTAGAAGAGATCCTCGCGGAACCGGCCGTCCCTGACGAGGCCGGCGAGGTCCTTGTTGGTGGCGGCGACGATCCGCACGTCGGCGGCCACGGTCGCGGTCCCACCCAACGGCTCGTACGCCTTCTCGTGCAGCAGCCTGAGGACCTTGACCTGGACCGGGAGCGGCATGTCGCCGATCTCGTCGAGGAACAGCGTGCCGCCGTCGGCGAGCGCGACACGGCCCGGCTTGTCCTTGACCGCGCCGGTGAACGCCCCGGCCTTGTAGCCGAACAGCTCGGACTCGAACAGCGTCTCGGGCAGTGCGCCGCAGTTCACGGTGATGAACGGACCCTCCCGGCGCGGGCTCAGCAGATGGATGGCGCGCGCCACCAGGCCCTTCCCCGTCCCCGACTCCCCTTCGATGAGGGCCGTGCTGTCGGAGGAGGCGATGGTCGGGAGCATCCCGAGGGTGCGCTTGAGCACCGGGTCGGCGGTGACGACCGTCGTGAGCGGGTTGAGCACCTCGACCTGGTGGAGCAGCGCCTGCACCTTGTTGAGGTCCCGGAACGTCTCCACCCCGCCGATGATGCGCCCGGCGCCGTCGCGCAAGACGGCGGTCGAGATGGCGACGGGGAGCGGCCGGCCGGCGACGTCGCGCATCGTGATCGCGAGGTTGACGACCGGCACCCCGGTCTCCATCGTGTAGCGCAGCGCGCAGGCGCCGTTGCAGATGTTGGCGCGCAGCACGTCGTGGCACGGGCGGCCGAGCGCCTGCTCGTGGGAGATCCCGGTGCTCTCCGACGCGGCGCGGTTGAAGCAAGTGATCCGCCACTCCGCGTCCACCGCGAAGACGCCGTCGGAGATGCTGTTCAGGACGAGCTGGAAGCGCTCCGACGCGTGCTCCCAGCCCAGGCGATCGGAGAGAACCGGCGCCGTCTGCTTCACCATGAAGCCTCCCCGGGGACCAGAGTAGCGATACCGCCACTCTACCCGACGCAAACGATAGCACCTTTGCTCCACCTTGTCGGGCCGCGTTCCCGTCGTTCTCTTCTCAAACCATTCTCCATTAATCTCTTACGTTCCAATTTCGGCCGCCTTTCCGGTCTGGCACAGGACCTGCTACTCGCCGGGGTGGAAGGGAGGCCTGCGGTGGACGATGGGGATGCGAAGACCCAGAACGGCTGCGAGACTCGGGACACCATCGACCGCCGGCCGGCCCGCCCGTTGAAGGTCATCGTGGACGAACACGGATGCCCGTGGTTGTGCGACGCCGGCGTCAACCCGACCGGCGACCTCGCGGCGCAGGGTTGCTGGCGATGCCACCAGATGCCCGGGGCCGACGACGAGCCAGAACCGCCGGAAGGGAGTCGCTGACTCCGTTCCCACCAACCGCTGAGGCAACTCGATGTTCAGCCTAAAGGAGGGCTGCATGACACCCGAGGAACTGAAGAACACAACCGTAGCAAAGCAAGTGGATGCGCGCGGCACCGCGTGCCCGGGACCGCTGCTCGAGGCCAAGCGCGCGATGGCCGCCGTCCCCCTCAAGGGAGTGCTCGAGGTCCTCTCCTCCGACGAGGGGACCAACCAGGACATCCCGCTGTGGGCCAAGAAGGTCGGCCACGAGTACCTGGGCAACCTCGAGGAAGCCGGGTACTGGCGCGTGTTCGTGCGGAGAATGAAGTAATGAGCGCCCCGCCGGGGGTCCACGCGTCCGGCCCGAGGATCCTGGTGTTCTCCACCAACAACATCTCGGACCCCGGCATCGACCTGGCGGGGAGCGCTCACATGCACTACCCCGCCTCGGTGGTGGTGATCAGCCTCCCCTGCTCCAGCGGCGTGAAGCCGTCGTGGATCGTGCACGCGCTGGAGCGGGGGTTCGACGGGGTGTTCATCGCCGCCGACGGCGGGGACTGCGCCTACCTGTCGGATTGCACCGACCGGACCGGCAAGGTCGTGCAGGAGGCGCAGCGCCTTCTGACCGAGCGCGGTGGCGACCCGAGGCGGCTGAAGATGGCGGCGGTGTGCTCGGTGTGCGCCGAGTCGTTCGCCTCCCACATGGAGAAGTTCCACGCCGCGCTGGCCAAGCTCGAGCCCGCCAGCGCCGGAGGCTCGCATGGCTGACGCGGCAAAGTTGGCGGTGGTGCGCGGCCCGTCCACCTCCGCTCTCGGGCTGCAACCGTCGTACGACGTGCTCGTCGTCGGCGGCGGGATCGCGGGGATGGAGTCGGCGCTCACGCTCGGCGACATGGGGTACAAGGTCCTCCTCGTCGAGAAGGAGGCGAGCGTCGGCGGGAAGATGATCCTGCTCTCCAAGGTCTTCCCCACCCTCGACTGCGCGAGCTGCATCTCCACCCCGAAGATGGCGGCGACCTCGCACCACCCCAACATCACGACGCTGCTGTACAGCGAGATCGAGGGCATCAGCCGGGACGACGGCGGCCTCTTCCGGGTCAGGCTGCGCAGGAAGCCGACGTTCGTGGACTGGGCGGCGTGCACGGGCTGCGGCGAGTGCGAGATCGTGTGCACGGTCGCGCTCCCCGACGAGTTCAACGCCGACCTCGTGGCGCGCCGGGCGACGCACATCGCGTTCCCGCAGGCGGTCCCCAAGAAGGCGGTCGTGGACCGGTTCGGCACCTCGCCGTGTTCGTTCACCTGCCCCGCCGGGGTCAAGGCGCACGGCTACGTGTCGCTGGTGCGCGCCGGCAAGTACGACGAGGCGTTCCGCCTCCACATGGAGGACGCGCCACTCCCCGGGAGCCTGAGCCGCGCCTGCTACGCGCCGTGCGAGGGCGAGTGCACCCGCGGCACCCTGGAAGGCACGGTGCCGATCCGGGCGATCAAGCGCTTCATGGTGGACCGTTACTACGCGGCCCACCCGATCCCGGAGTACGGGCCGTCCGCGGCCACCCGCGCCGAGCGCGTCGCGGTGGTCGGGTCCGGCCCCGCCGGGCTCTCGGCGGCGTACCACCTCGCCCGCCGCGGCTACCCGGTGACCGTCTTCGAGGCGGCGCCGCTGGCGGGAGGGATGCTGCGCTACGCGATCCCCGCCTACCGCCTGCCCAAGGACGTGGTCGACCGGGACATCCTCAACGTCACGGCGCTCGGAGTCGAGCTCCGCACCGGCACGCCGGTCGGCTCGCTCGCCGCTCTCCGCGCGGATGGGTTCGCCGCAGCGTACCTCGCCACCGGCACGATGGAGGGGTACGCCCTCGGCGTCCCCGGCGAGGACCTCGACGGCGTCATGGACTGCATGGGGTTCCTCAAGCGCGTCAACGGCGGCGAGCCGCTCGACCTCAAGGGGAAGACCGTGATGGTGGTCGGCGGCGGCAACTCGGCCATCGACCCGGCGCGCATGGCGGTGCGCCTGGGGGCGGCCAAGGTCGTCATCCAGTACCGCCGCAGCCGGACCGAGATGCCGGCGCACGACTGGGAGATCGAAGCCGCGCTCGAGGAAGGCGTCGAGCTGCAGGTCCTGCACACCCCCGTTCGCTTCCTCGGCGAGGGCGGCCGGCTCACGGCGGTGGAGAGCCTGACGATGCGCCTGGGCGAGCCGGACGCCAGCGGCCGCCGCGCCCCGATCCCCGTCGAGGGCTCGGAGACGCGGGTGCCGGTCGACCTCGTGGTGCTCGCCATCGGCCTGAAGCCGAGCACCGGCTCGTTCGCGAGCGAGGTGGAGCTCAACCGCAACGGCACCGTGAAGGTCGACGCCGAGACGCTGCAGACCTCGCTCTCCCACGTCTTCGCGGGTGGCGACGCGGTGACCGGCCCCTCGATGATCGTGCAGGCGATCGGCCAGGGGAAACGGGCAGCGTTCTACATCGACCGCTTCCTGCGCGGCGAGGCGCTCGCCGGGGTCCGCTTCGACGAGCCGCTGCCGGTGGTGGACAAGGCCGAGGTCGTCGCCCGGGTCGCGAACATCACCCCGCGGCCCGCCGCCCCCAGGCACGAGAGGCCGGTCGCCGAGCGGCTGGCGGCGATGGCCGAGGTCGAGCTGCCGGTGAGCGAGGACGAGGCGCGCCAGGGAGCCGCCCGCTGCCTCGACTGCGGCGGTTGCAGCGAGTGTCACCAGTGCGTCCAGGCCTGTCCCGCGCACGCGTTCCACTTCGAGATGCGCGAGGAGAAGGCGGAGGAACTGGTCCGCTCGGTCATCGTGTCGACCGGTTTCAAGCTCTTCGACGGCAGGAAGAAGCCGCTCCTCGGCTACGGCCGGTTCCCGAACGTCATCAACGCGATGGAGATGGACCGGCTGCTCGCGCCGACGCGCCCGTACAACACGGTGCTGCGCCCGTCCGACGGCAAGGCGCCGGACAACATCGCCTACGTGCTGTGCACCGGGTCGCGCGACTGCACCGTCGACCACCGGCTGTGCTCGCGCGTGTGCTGCATGTACTCGCTCAAGCAGGCGCAGCTCATCCTCGGCGCCCTGCCGCTCGCCGACGTGACGATCTACTACATGGACATCCGGGCGTTCGGCAAGGGGTACGAGGAGTTCTTCCAGCAGGCCAGGGGGATGGGGGTCACGTTCGTGAAGGGGAAAGTGGCCCAGGTCGACGAGCGCCCCAACGGGAACCTCACCGTCACCTACGAGGACATCGAGGGGGGCGGCGGCAAGCGACAGATGGAGCACGACCTCGTCGTGCTCTCGGTGGGGCTGCTTCCCAACCGCGACGCGCTGCAGCTCTTCCCCGGCGGCCAGCTCGAGGCGGACCCCAACTCCTACGTGCGCGAGGTCGACGAGGACCTCGAGCCGGGGAGGACGAGCATCCCCGGGGTCTTCGTCGCGGGGACGGCCTCGGCCGCGCGGGACATCCCCGACACGGTCCTCCACGCCGGGGCCGCGGCGGCACAGACGGCGGCGTACCTGAAGCGCATGGAGGAAGGCCGATGAGCGACGACACGCCGACCCCGCGCCGCATCGGCGTCTTCATCTGCCACTGCGGCGGCAACATCTCCGACTACGTCGACGTCGAGCAGGTGCGGCAAGCGGTCGCCGGGGAGGCGGAGGTGGTCACGGCCAAGACCACGATGTTCGCCTGCTCCGACGCCGCCCAGCAAGAGATGACCGAGGCGATCACGCAGGACAACCTCGACGGCATCGTGGTCGCCTCCTGCTCGCCCAAGCTCCACCTCTTCACCTTCCGCGCCATGGCCGACCGCGCCGGGCTCAACCCGTACCGCTACGTGCAGGCCAACATCCGCGAGCAGTGCTCGTGGGCGCACCGGGGCGAGATGCCGGCGGCCACCGCGAAGGCGACCGCGATCGTGCGCGCGGCCGTCGCCAGGGCGGAGGCGAGCGAGCCGCTCGCCACGATGCGCATCGAGACGCAGCCGCGCGCCCTCGTGCTCGGCGCCGGGGTGGCCGGGCTGCGGGCGGCGCTCGCCCTCGCCGACATGGGGCTCACGGTCACGATCGCCGAGCGGGCCCAGCGGCCGGGAGGCTGGGCGGCCACGTTCGGCCGGACGTTCGCCCGCGACCGCTCCGGCGCGGAGATGGTCGAGGAGCTGCTGCGCCGCGTCCATGAGCACGAGCACATCACCCTGTTCACCGGCGCCGAGCTGATCGAGAAGTCGGGAAGCGTCGGCGACTTCACGGCGGTCCTGCGGGTGGCCAACGGCGACACGGTCACGCTCAACGTCGGCGCGATCGTGGTCGCCACCGGGTTCCAGGACTACCAGCCCACGGTCGGCGAGTTCGGCTGGGGGCTGCCCGACGTGGTCACCTTGCCGCAGTACAAGCGGATGCTCGACGCGGGGCAGGGACTGCACCGGGCCGACGGCCGCCCCGTCAAGACCGTCACCTTCCTCTACTGCGTCGGCAGCCGCCAGGGCGAGGAGGTCGAGCGCCCCAACCGCTACTGCTCGCGCTACTGCTGCACCGCCGCCTGCCACGCCGGCATCGTGAGCGCCGAGCAGGCCCCGGGGCTGCACCAGGTGCACCTCTTCCGCGACATGCGCACGTACGGCAAGTACGAGCTGCTCTACGAGGAGGCGCAGCGAGCGGGCGCCGTCTTCCTGCGCTGGGACCCGGAGGAGCCTCCGGTGGTCGCGAGCGACGCCGGCGGGCTGACCGTGCGCGTCAAGGACCGCCTGCTCGGCGGCGAGGAGCTGGAAATCCCCACCGACCTGCTCGTGCTCGTCACCGGGATGGTGCCGCGGGAGAACGCCACGCTCCTCAACGCGCTCAAGCTGCCGCTGGGCGGCGACGGGTTCTTCAACGAGATCCACCCCAAGCTCAGGCCGGTGGAGACGGTGGCCAACGGCGTCTTCATCGCCGGCACGGCGCAGGGCCCGAAGACGATCGCCGAGAGCGTCGCCTCCTCGCTGGCCGCGGTCTCGAAGACGGCCGCGCTGCTGCTCAAGGGGTACGTCGATCTCGAGCCGTTCGTGGCCGAGGTGGACGAGGAGCGCTGCACCTGGTGCGGCAAGTGCCTCGACGCCTGCCCGTACAAGGCGATCGAAAAGGTGGCGGTGGCGGGGAAGGAGGTCGCCCGCATCATCCCGGCGCTGTGCAAGGGGTGTGGCGGGTGCGCCCTCCCCTGCGCCGAGAACGCGATCGACGTCAAGGGGTACACGGACGAGCAGGTGCTCGGGATGATCGACGCCCTGCTCGAGGAGGCGGCCGAATGAGCGCGACGACGCTGCGCGACAAGCAGGAGGTCTTCCGCGACGAGTTGGTCATGCGCGACCGCATCGCCGCGCTGCTCGGCGACGGACCGAAGACGGTGCCGGAGCTGGCCGCGGCGCTCGGCCGCCCGAGCCACGAGGTGCTGGCGTGGGTCGCGGCGATGCGCCGGTACGGGCGGGTGGAGGAGCGCGGCAAGGCCAACGACGAGGGGTACTTCGCCTACGCCCTCAAGGCCTGAGCGGGCGCTGCGAAAGGAGAGCCACGGTGGCGACACGCGTGAACCTGGACCTGCACGACGAGCTCAAGGCGTTCGGCGGCAAGGACCTTGACCTCTGCTACAACTGCGGCACCTGCACCGCCGTCTGCTCCCTCGCGGACGAGGGGAGCGCGTTCCCGCGCCGGATCATGCACCTGATCCAGGTCGGCGCGACCGAGCGTCTCAAGCACAGCGTCGAACCGTGGCTGTGCTACTACTGCGGCGACTGCTCGGCGCAGTGCCCGCGCGGCGCCAACCCGGGCGAGGCGATGATGGCCACCCGGCGCCACCTCATCTCCCGCTACGACTGGACCGGCCTCTCCCGCCGGCTGTACCTCTCCAACGCCTGGAACATCACGGCGGTCCTGCTGGTGATGCTCTCCGTCGTCGGGTTGTTCGCGTTCCTCCACGGCCCGGTGGTGCTCGATCACGTGGCGCTGAACACGTTCGCGCCGGTGCACTGGATCGAGCTTGGCGATCTCGTCATGGGGGGCGTGCTCTCGTTCTTCCTGCTCACCAACGCCGCGCGCATGGCGACCTGGATCCTCGGCGACGTGGGGATGCCGGCGATCCCGATCTCGGCGTTCGTGCGGGCGATCCCGGAGTTCGTCGTCAACTTCGCCACGCAGAAGCGTTGGCGCCGCTGCGGGACGGCGCAGGGCGAGGCGAAGCAGAACCGCCGTTGGCTGACGCACCTCATCCTCGTCTCCGGCTATCTCACGATGTTCGTCCTCATCGTCTTCTTCCTGAAATGGTTCCAGACCGACGCCGTCTACCCGATCTACAACCCGCAGCGGTGGATCGGCTACTACGCAGCGGCCGCGCTGCTGTACGGCACGGTGGTCTTCGCCATCGGCCGCTGGCGCAAGCGGGACGAGATCGACAAGTTCTCCGCCGGGACCGACTGGATGTTCCTGATCCTCCTCTTCCTGACGACCCTCACCGGGTTGCTGGTCAACTTCTTCCGGCTGGCCGGCTGGCCGTTGGCCACCTACTCGGTCTACGTGCTCCACCTCGCCATCGACGCCGCCTGGCTGATCGTGCAGGTGCCGTTCGGCAAGTGGTCGCACTTCCTGTACCGTCCGTTCGCGCTGTACCTCGTCAAGGTGCGCGAGCTCGCCGAGAAGGCGGCCGCCGCCGACGCAGAGGAGGCCCCGGCGGCCGCATGAGCGCGCTGGCGCCGTTGTGTCGAGAGAGGAGAGCACCGTGAGTCAGCAAACCGCCGAAACCACCGAACGGATGACGTTCATCGCCCTGCACGGCCCCGACGATCCGGAGATCGCCATCCTGCCGTTCATGCTCGCCGTGGCGGCGCTGACCATGGACGTCCCGGTGACGGTCGTGCTGCAGGGCCCGGCCGTGCTGCTCGCCCACAAGGGGATCCCCGAGCACGTGTTCGCCGGCTGCGAGGGGACCTCGCTGCGGAAGTTGATGGATCAGTTCCTTGAGCTCGGCGGCAAGCTGACCATCTGCACCCCCTGCGCCGAGTCGCGCAAGCTGCGCAAGGACCGGCTCATGGACGGCGCCGAGCTGGTCAAGGCTGCAAGGGTCGTCTCGGACCTGCTGGAGTCCAAGACGACGCTGACGTTCTAGGAACACCCACCGCCGCCGAACGCGTCGGTACGGGCGAGATCGGGGCAGGATCAAGACTATCTCCAACCAGCGAGTGAACGGGAGGAAGACATGTCGGTCATCGCCATTTCACGAGGTTCTCTCAGCGCTGCGACGAGGCTCGCCGAGGGTGTGGGGACCAGGTTGGGCAGCAGGGTTACCGACCGCGAGCAGGTCCTCGCGGCGGCCGAGCGGTACGGGATCGGCGAGACCGGCCTCGACATGCGGCAAATCCTGACCCGGCATTCGCCCGGCTTTTGGGAGCAATACAGCGTCGCGCGCCGTCACTACCTCGCTTGTTTCAAGGCGGCATTGCTCGACCTGGTGTTGGAGGGACCGCTCGTGTACCACGGCAACCTCGCCCACGCGCTGCTGCAGGAGGTGCCGTTCGTGCTGCGCGTGCGAGTCAACGCGCCGATGGAAAACCGGGTGGAGACGATGATGGCCGAACTCGGCCTCTCCCGCTACGACACGATCCGCCGGATCGAGGCGATCGACAACGAGCGCAAGCGCTGGACGGAATTCCTTTACAACCGGGACATCTTGAGCGCCTCGCAGTACGACGTCGTGCTCAACCTGAGCCGTGTGAGCATCGGCGACGGCATCGAAATGGTCGCCGCGGCGGTCCGGCAGGACGCGTTCCAGCGCACCCCAGACGGCATCAAGCGGGTGCGGAACCTGCGCCTTGCCACTGTGGCCGAGATCCGGTTGATGCAGAACCGCGACACCTACGGCCTTCCCGTGGCGGTGACGGCTGACTCGGACCGCGCCGAAGTCACGGTCAGCCTTGCCCTTGACGGCGGTGACAAGGGCGTGGTCGAACAGCAGGTTCGGACCGCGATCGAAGGTCTCGATGAGGTGCAAAGACTCGACGTTCGCGTCAAGATCGACTGATGTGAGCGGTCAGGAGGGGTGAACGATGAAGCGGTGGACGAGCATTGCAGAGGCACTCGACTTCGCCATCGGCGAAGAGGAGAAGGCGGCGGCGTTCTACGAGAGTCTCGCCGAGCGAGTGACGGGCTCCGGTATGAAAGCGACGCTCTTGGCGTTTGCCGGGGAGGAGAAGCTGCACAAGGCGCGGCTCCTCAGGGTCAAGGCGGGCGCCGCGTCGCTGTCCGCCACGACGCCGGTGGCCGACCTGAAGATCAGCGACTATCTCGTCGACGCGCAGCCGGCGGCCGACATGGACTACCAGCATGCCCTCATGGTCGCGATGGCCAAGGAAAAGGCAGCGTTCCGGCTCTACCACGATCTCGCGGGCCAGACCCAGGACGACGAGCTGCGCCAGACGTTCCTCGGCCTCGCCCAGGAGGAGGCGAAGCACAAGCTCCGCTTCGAGCTGGAGTACGACCAGGAGATCCTACGCGAGAACTAGCAAGGAGGCTGCCATGGAATCCGCTGTGCTGACACCCCCGCCCCAGGCGCCAACGATGGCCGAGCTGAAAGACCGTCTGGATACGCTGGAGGAGAGAGTCACGACGCTGGCGGCCAACGCCGCCGAGGACAACCTTTCGATGGTCGTGATGAGCGGCGACCTCGACCACATCCTCGCCGCGTTCATCATCGCCACGGGCGCTTCGGCGATGTACGAGAAGGTCACGATGTTTTTCACCTTCTGGTCGATCCAGGCGCTCCGCGACCCGCACAAGAGCGCTCCCTCGAAGGACCTGATCGGACGGTTGTTCTCCAGCATGCTCCCGAAGGGGGCCCCCGGCCTCAAGCTCTCCCGCATGCACATGGGCGGGATGGGCACCGGGATGCTCAAGCGGCTGATGAAGAAGAACAACGTCCTCGGCCTCGAGCAGCTGATCCAGCGCGCCGCCGACGCCGGCGTGCAGATCTTCATCTGCCAGATGAGCATGGACCTGATGGGGTTCAAGCTCGATGAGATGATCGACTACCCGGACCTCAAGCTCGCCGGCGTGGCGACGTTCCTCGCCGAGGCCGGCACCAGCAAGGTCTCCCTGTTCATCTGAGCCGCGCCGGTCAGAACGCCAGGAGCTGCCTCATCGCCGCCTGGATCGTCTCCACCTGCGGCAGGATCACGTCCTCGAGCACCGGGGCGTAGGCGACGAAGGTGTCCTTGCCGGCCAGGCGACGCACCGGCGCGTCGAGCTCCAGGAACAGCTCGTCGGCGATACGCGCCGCGATCTCGGCGCCGTAGCCGAACGAGAGGCAGTCCTCGTGCACCACGAGCGCCCGCCCGGTCTTCCGCACCGACGCGGCCACCGCCTCCCAGTCGTACGGCGCCAGGCTGCGCAGGTCGATGACCTCGACGTCGCCGCCGCCGGTGTCGGCGAGGCGCTTGGCCGCTTGCAGCGAGCGCACCACGGTGGCGCCGTAGGTGATCACCGTGAGGTCGCGCCCCTCGCGCACGGTCGCCGCCTTGCCGAACGGGACCATGTACTCGGGCCCCGGGTACGCGCCCTTGTTGTGCGTCTGCCGGTAGAGGTGCTTGTGCTCGAGGAAGATGACCGGGTCGTCGCAGCGAATCGCGGTGCGCAGCAGCCCGTTGGCGTCGAGGGCGTTCGCCGGCATCACGACGCGCAGGCCGGGGATGTGGGTGAACAGCACCTCGCCCGATTGCGAGTGGTACGGCCCGCCCCCCTTGAGGTAACCGCCCGACGGCACCCGGATCACGACCGGGGCGCTCCATGCGCCGCCGGAGCGCCAGCGCACGTTCGCGAGTTCGTCGCGGATCTGCATGAACGCCGGCCAGATGTAGTCGAGGAACTGGATTTCCACCACCGGCTTGAGGCCGCGCATCGCCATCCCCACGGCGCGGCCGACGATGTTCGCCTCCGCCAGCGGCGAGTTGAACACCCGGCGCCCGCCGTAGAGCCGCTGCAGGCCGAACGTGACCTTGAAGACGCCGCCCTTGCCCTTGACCTCGGCGAGCGCCTGCTCGTGCGACGCGTCGGCGACGTCCTCGCCGAAGACGACGACGCGCTCGTCGCGCGCCATCTCGTCGCGCAGACAGGCGTTGAGCAGGTCCACCATGGTCTTCGGCGACGTGTCTCCCGCCGCTGGCGGCGTCGCGAAGCGCGCCGACGTAGGGTCGACATCGGGCGAGTAGATCCACTCGGCCCAGCTCGCGGGATCCGGTTGCGGCTCGGCGAGCGCCCGCCCCGCGGCCTCGTTGACCTCGGCCTGTACCTCGGCGTCGATGCGCGCCAGTTCCTCGCCGGTCACGCCGTAGTGCTCCGTGAGCAACCGCGCCGTCAGCCGGATCGGGTCGCGCTCGGCCTCGCGTTCGCGCTCGACCGCCGGCTTGTAGAGGCGCTCGTCGTCGGAGAGCGAGTGCGAGTACGGCCGCACGACGTGGGCGTGGACGAGCGCCGGCCCCTCCCCCGCCCTCACCCCCGCCACCGCCTCGCCGGCGACGCGGTACGACTCGATGAGGTCGCAGCCGTCCACCTCGTACACGGCCAGGCCCGGGAACCCGCTCACGAGCTTCGAGATCGACCCGCCCGGCGTCTGCGCGTCCACGGGGACCGAGATCGCGTAGCCGTTGTCCTCGATGACGTAGAGCACCGGCAGCCGCGCGTTGCACGCGGTGTTGAGCGACTCCCAGAACTCGCCCTGGGAGGTCGTCCCGTCCCCGAGCGACACCCACACGACCTCGCCGGAGCCGGGAGGGCGTTCGGCCGCCTTCTCCAGCGCCCGCAGGTACCTTCCCGCCTCGGCGAACCCGACCGCTTGCAGGCACTGGGTCCCGGTCGGCGACGACGGCGGCGTGAGGTGGAGGCGCCGCTGGCCGAAGTGGTTGGGCATCTGCCGCCCGCGCGAGTCCGGCCCGCTGGCGGCGCCGGCGGCGCCGAGGAAGATCTCGTAGGGGGTCATCCCCAGAGCGATCGCGAGCGCACGGTCGCGGTAGTAGGTGAAGAACCAGTCCTTCTCCGCGGAGAGGTGGCGGGCGGCGGCGGCCAGGAACCCCTCGTGGCCGACCCCGTTGATCTGGAAGAAGACCAGGTTCTGCTGCTTGAGCTGGATCTCCTTGTCGTCCACCTTGCGCGAGGTCACCATCACGCGGTAGGCGTCCAGCACCTCGGCCAGCGGCAACGCCCCGGGCTCGCTCGTCGCAACCGTCGCCATTCGCAACCTCCTCGCCATGCCCAGGCGCTCGCCCGGTGGCGGAGAACCGTTCGCGGACCGACTCTCCATTCTACGCAGAATTGCGCTCGCACCTCCGGCATTCCCGGGCCTTGCGGCGGCCCCTTCCCCGGGTTACCTTGAAGCAAAGGAGGCCCGCCATGGTCAAGCACATCGCCGTCGGTCTCGACGGCTCCGCCAACGCCGGCACCGCTCTGAAGCTGGCGATCGAGCTCGCCGGGCGGCTCCGCGGGGTGGTGCACGGCATCCACGTGGTGGACGCCACGTTCCTCGAGGGGGCGTTCATCACGGACATCTCGGGCTCGATGGGGTTCGAGCCGTTCCTCAACCTGCAGTCGCAGATGCGCGCGACGCTGGACGAGGTCGCCGGGGTCGTCCGCGCCGACTTCGACGAGCGCTGCGGCGCGGCCGGGATCGAGAGCCGGTTCCACCTCGAGCGGGCCGGCGTGGCGCACGGCATCCTCGCCGCGTCCAAGCTCGCCGACGTGCTGTTCGTCGGGCAGCGCGGGGTCAACGCACGCTTCCACGAGGACCTCCTCGGCGCCACCGCCGAGACGCTGCTCCGCCGCTCGCCCGTACCGGTCCTCGTCGTGCCCGCCGCGGCCGAGCTCCCGACCCGGCCGCTCGCCGCCTACGACGGCAGCCCGAAGGCGACGCGGGCGCTGCAGCAGGCCGCGGAGCTGACGCGCGCGCTCGGCCTGCCGCTCACGGTGGCGACCGTGGACGTGCAGGAGGAGCGCGGCCGCGCCCGCCTCGACGAGGCGGAACGCTACCTCGCGCCGTACGAGGTCAAGGCCGAGTACACGTTCGTGCCCGGCGAGGCGGTCGAACAGGAGCTCTTAGGGTTGCTCGCCCGCGATCGCCACGACCTCGTGTTCCTCGGCGCCCACGGGCACCGCCGCATCGTCGAGTTGGTCCTCGGCTCGACCAGCCAGTACCTGGCGCGGCGCTCCCCGGTCCCGGTCTGGTGCGTGACCCGCGCCTGAGTAGAATCGGCGGCGGAGGTCGACGATGGGAGCGATCGAGAACGCGGCGCTGGTCGCGGTGCGCGACTGCCTCGGCATGCAGCCGCACGAGACGCTGCTCGTGGTGACTGACCCGCCGCTGGCGGCGATCGCCCGCGTGCTGGCCGAGACGGCTCGGCCGCTGGCCCGCGAGGTCACGCTGCTCGAGTACGCCGAGCGCGAACTCAACGGGCAGGAGCCCCCGCCCCCGGTCCCCGCCGCGATGGCGGCGGTGGATGCCGTGATCGTGGTGACCAGCCGGTCGGTCACGCACACCGCGGCGAGGCGCGGAGCGACCGCCGCGGGCGCGCGGGTCGCGACGATGCCGGGGATCACCGAGGCGTGCCTCGTGCGCACGATGAACGCCGACTACGGGGCGATCGCCGAGCGGACGCTGCGCGTCACCGAGCGACTGACGAGGGCCTCGACGGCACACCTTTCCACCCGACTCGGCACCGACCTCACGCTGCCGATCGCCGGCATCGCGGCGATCCCCTCCACCGGCCTGATCCGCGAGCCCGGCCGCTGGGGCAACCTGCCGTCCGGCGAGTCCTACCTCCGCCCCGAGGAGGGGCGGGCCGAGGGGGTCCTGGTGGTGGACGGCGCGCTCGCCGGGATCGGAACCGTCGGCGAGCCGGTCCGCATCACGATCCGGGGCGGGCTCGCGGTTGAGGTCGGCGGCGGCCCCGAGGCGGCGGCGTTCTCGGCGATGCTCGACAAGGCGGGCCCGGCGGCCCGCAACGTCGCCGAGCTCGGCGTCGGCACCAACGACCGCGCGATCCTCACGGGCAAGATCCTCGAGGACGAGAAAATCCTCGGCACGGTCCACGTCGCGTTCGGCAACAACGCCTCGATGGGGGGCACCGTCGACATCCCGTTCCACGTGGACGGGATCGTGCTCCACCCCACGCTCACCCTCGACGGTGAAGCGCTGCTCCGCGACGGGACACCGCTGTTCGACTGAGGCGCGGCCGCGGCGGGCCGCGCCCTCACGCGGGAGCGCCGGCGAGACGGCGCACCAGGCCGGCGTCCGCGGGCGGGGTGGCGAGGCCAAGCAGCTCGCTCCGGGCGAACCAGCGCAACGCCTGTCCCTGCTGGCCGCTCGGCTCGCCGGCGGCGATGCGGGCCGCGAAGAACAACAGCACGACGTCACCTCGCTCGTCGCGGTGGAACGCGAAGGTGAGCGGTTCCCCGACGGTCACCTCGACGCCCAACTCCTCCCGCAGCTCGCGGACGAGCGCCTCCGCTGGTGTCTCGCCGGCCTCGACCCCGCCGCCGGGGAACTCCCACAGGCCGCCGAGGTGCGCGCCCGGCAGGCGGCGGGCCAAAAGCACGCGGCCGTCGTCACGCTCGACGACGGCCGCGACGACGATCCGCGCTGGGCGGTCAGGGCTTCTTCGGAACATTGGCCGTCGGCTTGGCGGCCGCGTCGGGCGCGGCACCGGGACCCGTCGCCCCGGCGTGCGGAGCCGGCGCCGGCGGCGGTTCGAGCGCCGCCTTGACCTCCGGGTCGAGAGCCTCGATCTTGGCCTTGGCCCGGCGCTCGGCGATGATCGTCTGCAGCGTGTCGTCGACCCGCCGGCTCTGCAGGTAGTTCATCACCATCGGCTTCGCCTCGGAGAACGGCGTGATCCCGGCGGGGCGCCGCTCCTCGACCTTGAAGACGTGATAGCCGTACTTGCTGCGCAGCACGGGGCTGATCTCGCCGGCCTTGAGCGGCCACACGGCCGCATCGAGCTCCGGCAGCATCAACCCCTGGCGGACCCAGCCGATCTCGCCGCCGCTGGACTTGCTGGGGTCGTCCGAGATCTCGGCCGCGACCTTCGCGAAGTCTTCGCCGCCGGCCACGCGCTTGCGCGCATCCTCGGCGCGCGCCTTCAAGGTGGCGTCCTCCTTCGGGTCGGCCTGGGGGTTGACCTTGACCAGGAGCATCCGCAGCTTCATCTGCTCCGGGTGCTCGAACTCCTTGGGGTTGGAGTCGTAGAACTGCTTCGCGTCAGCTTCCGTGACCGTCGCTCGCTTGGTCAGGTCGGTTTCCACGTACTTCTGGACGATCATCCGCTCGGCTTCCTTCTGGGCCAGCTCCTGCTCGGTGATCCCGGCCGCCGCGAGCGCCTTGGCGAACGGCTCCTGGCCGCCGAGCTGCTTGCGTTGCGCGTCGATCGCCGCCGCGACCTCCTTGGGATCCGCGGTGATCTTCGCATCGCGCGCCGCCTGCAGGATGAGCGTCTTGCCGATCAGCTGATCCACCGCGTGCCGCGTGACCACCGCGCTCGTCGCCGGCATCCCCCGCATCTGCATGGAAACCGCGCGCTTCGCCATCGCCAGGTCGGCGTCGGTCAGCACTGTGTCGTTGACCCGCAACACCGCCACCGAGGCCAGCGCCGTGGAGGCCGCCGTGGCGGCGATGAACGTGGACAGCCAGAGGTTCCGCATCGATGATCTCCCCCGCTCCGGACGGAGCGAAAATCCGATGCACCGTACGCCCCGCGCGAACAAATGTCAAATCATTCGCTGCCGTGACGTTCCGCGTCCTTGGCGCGGTCCCAGAGCGCCTCGAGCTCCTGCCCATCGAGCGCCGCAAGAGTCACGCCGCGCTGCTCTGCCTGGTGCTCCATCGATTCGAACCGGCGGGTGAACTTCTCGTTGGCGGCCTGCAGCGCCGCCTCCGGGTCCACACCCAGTTGGCGCGCCAGGTTCGCCATGACGAAGAGCACGTCGCCCAGCTCCTCCCGAACGCCCTCCGGAGGGGCCGCACCGGGAGCGCGGCCGGGCACGATCTCCGCCTTCAGCTCGGCCACCTCCTCCTCGAGCTTGGCAACGACATCGTTTGCCCGCTCCCAGTCGAACCCGACGGCGGCCGCCTTCTCCGTGATCCGCAGCGCCTTCAGCAAGGCCGGCAGCTGGCGCGGCACGCCGGCGAGCGCGCCCCCGGCCCGCTTCTCCCGCGCTTTGATCGCTTCCCAGTTGCGGACGACCTCCGAGGCGCCCGAGACCTCGACGTCGCCGAACACGTGCGGGTGCCGGCGAACCATCTTGGCGCCGATCCCGCGGCACACGTCGTCGATGTCGAACAGGCCCCGCTCGGCGGCGATCTGGGCCGCGAACACGATCTGAAAGAGGAGGTCCCCCAGCTCCGCGGCGATCATCGGCGCATCGCCGTCTGAGATCGCATCCACCACCTCGTACGCCTCCTCGATGATGTACGTCTTCAAGCTCTCGAGCGACTGCTCGCGGTCCCACGGGCAGCCGTCCGGCGCCCGCAATCGGGCCGAGAGCGCGCGCAACGCCTCGAACGGAGTCTCGCCATCCATGACCGTGGATTATAGCGGCGCCCAGGCGGCCCCGGAGCTTGTTCAGCCAAGCTCGAATGCGTAAGATAGCGGCAGGTTCGGAAACCGGAGGGACGGGTGTCCGAGGAGAACGATGGCAAAGTGAGAGTGGTCGATCGCCGGCGCTTCACCGCCGACGGTGACGCCATCGAGCCGGAGTCGGCACCCCGGCCGGAGCCGTCGCCCGGCGCCGACGAGCCGCCGACGGCCTCGCCCACGGCCAGCGAGCCGACCGCGCAGGAGCCGCCCTCCTCACCCTCGGCCGTCGGCTTCCTCGACCTGGTGGACTTCTTGGCGCAACAAGCTGCGGCGCTCCTGGCGGGCCAGATCCCGGGGCGAGGCCGCGACCCACAGACCGCCCGTTTCTTCATCGACCTGCTCGCGGTGGTGCGCGACAAGACGGCCGGGCAGCTCTCGAGCGAGGAGGCTCGC
>JAKAFI010000304.1 GCA_021818005.1 Acidobacteriota bacterium
GCTTGGGGTTGGGGAGCGAGTACTGGGCGCCGACGTTCTCGCAACCGCCGCCCTTGAGGATCAGGTGCACCTCGATGCCGTCCTCGTCCCACTCCTCGCAGTGCACGGTGGGGATGCCGGGCGCCTGGCCGTGGCCGGTGTTCTTGTCGACGAGCGGGTCCACCGCGTTGGGGCGCAGGAGCTGCTTCGCGGTGGCCTGGCGCACCGCTTCCTCGAAGGCGCCGGTGAGCATCCGCGTGGACATCCCCATCGGGTGGTGGATCCAGACGATCGGCGTGCCGGTGTCCTGGCAGATCGGCTGCCAGCTCCCCTTCGCCATCTCGATGTTGGTGAGGATCGAGTCGAGCGCCTTGGCCGCCAGCGAGCCCGGCGCCTCGGCGTCGCGCCCCCGTCGCAGCGCCTCGAGCACGTCGGGCGGCAGCTGCGAGGAGGCGTGCGCGATGACCTCGACGAACTTCTCGGTGAACTGCTCGCGTGTCAACACTGGGAGGACCTCCTTCGATCCGATCTCACGGCACGGAGCTGCAAGGCGACCGGGCGGCCGACGACGTGCGGCCGGATGCGGCCGCCCCGCCACCGCGCATGGTAGCGCGCCGGAGCCGCCCGCGCACGCCCCGGCCGTACGGCGCCGTGCCGGGGCGGTGGTAGAGTCGCCGGGCCGTGGCTGCAAGGCGAACTCTCGGCCCCGAAACCGCCCGCGAGGAGGCGGGAACGACGCCCCCTACCGGGTGGTGCCGCCGGGCGTGGGAGCGCCGCAAGGAGCGGGCGTTCCCTCCCGGTGCCGTCACGTTCCACTTGGAAGCGTGGGGCCGGCGGCAAATGACCCCGGCGCTCGAGGCCGAGGCGCGCCGCGTGGCCGGCACCCTCGGGCTGGATCCGATCTGGATCGTGCACGGCTGCGCGCTCTCCCTCGGCGGCGAGGCGGCCGTTCTCGCGGGGCCTCCGGGCCTGGGGAAGTCGCGGCTGCTCTTCGAGCTCGAGCGCCGGGGAGAGGGTCGGTGCCTCGACGACGGCCTCGTCCTCCTCGGCCTCGGACGTGGGCGGCTCAGGCTCGTGGAGACCGGAACGCTGCCGTTCGCTCGGCGCGGGTTCCGCATTAGCCTTCTGCTTCGCCGCGTGCTCCTGATCGACCGCAGCGTGTTCTCCACCCCGGCCCCTTTGCGCACCCGTCGCGCGCGCCTGGTGTACCGCACGCTCGGCCGGGTCGCCGACCTCGCCTTCAAGCTCAATGTCGTGCTGCCGCGGGGACGCCTCGCTACGCACGAACCCTGCGACATCTCGGTTTCCCGCTTCGTTGTCGCCGCTCACTCGGAGGATCCGTACCCCTCGTTTCGACTCGACGGCACCCGCTTGTTTGCGGCGGTCCGGGACCTCGGTGACGAGTTCGCGCCGTATTCGCACGTGCGCCGGGTCTCGCCGCTCGGGTCGCGGGCGGAGGTCGCCCGGCGAATTCGTAGCGCGCTGTTCACTCCGGTGGCGACCTGAACCGGGGCCGGCTCAGCCGCCTCCGGCCGCGCGAGCGCGTTCGTTCCGAACATCGTCGAGCAACGCCAGCGCTCTGGCCGCGCGCCGCTCCCACGTGAACCCGGCGAGTGCTGCGTGCACCTCGCCGAGATCGAGGCCACCACGCGCCGCGAGCTCGACGCACCGTGCCGCGAACTCCCTCGCGGTCCGCGCCCGCACGATGAATCGTTCCAGGGAAGGTTCGACGTCGTCCAGGTTGACCACGACGGGCCGGCCGCACGCCAGGTACTCGTAGGTCTTCAGCGCGTCGCCGAAACCGCCCGGCGGGTCGTACGGCACGGCGCACACGTCGCAGTGCCGGATGATCGGCACCAGGCTGGCCTGCGGGACGGGCGGCACCACGGCCACCCGGTCGCGCGAGAGCAGCCGCTCCAGACCCGCGGTCCGCACCACCCCCACCCCCACGAGGACCAGCGTCCAGTCGGGAAGCTCGTCGAGCGCGGCGCCGAGCAGGCCGTGGTCGAGCCGGTGGTTGGCGCTCCATTCCCCGACGACCACGCAGAGGCGCGGCCGGGCGACGCCCGCGAGCGCTGCGGGCTCGGGCCACGCCGCGGCCGCGGCCGCCAGGAACGCGGCCGCGATCCCGTTGGGGAGCACGGCGACCCGTGCCCGGTCGGGAGTCAACCCCTGGGCCAGACAGGGCGTCACGGCGAGGATCAGGTCGGCGCTCGCCAGCGCCGCCCTGCGGAAGCCGGCGAACCCCGCGAGCGCGGCCGGGAGCGTCGCGTACACCAGCTCCGGGGCGTCGGTGACCTCCATCACCGTGAGCCGCCGGGGCAGCCGTTCCACGATCTCGATCGGCGCCCAGTCGTAGAACCACACGGTCTCGGGCACGGCCGGACCGATCCGGGCGAGGGTGCGACGGAGCAGCGCCGCCTGCAGGGCGCGGTTGAGCCGGCGGACGGCCGGGATGCGACCGTACGGCAGCCCGACGGGGAGGCCGATCACGTCGCAGCCGGCGTCGACCCGGCGCCGAGCCACCCTCGTCCCCCAGCGCCGGTCCCTCTGGACGTAGCGCAGCGCCCCGAACCGGCCGCTCTCCCGCAGGCAGCGGAACATCGCCCCCGACGTTTCGCGGAACCCGAACGCCTCGATGTCGCTCCAGGACCGTTGGCCGAAGAAGACGAGGCCGGACCCGTCGGCCCCCCCCTCGCGACCGGAACCCGGCGCCCGGCTCGTTCCACGGCCGGTCACGTGGCCGCCCGAAACCGCTCGATGGCCGTGCGGTAGAGGGAGTTCGCCCGTTCGGCCGCACCCTCCGGCGTGAACTCGCCGAGCCGTCTCCGGCCGGCCTCCCGCAGCGACGCCCGCAGCCCGCCGTCGGATGCGAGCCGGATCGCCAGCTCCGCGAAACCGGCCGCGCCGTCGCCGAGCAGGGCCCCGCCGCGATCGCCGCACGCCAGGCCGGCCGCTCCGACCGGCGTGGTCACGACCGGGACGCCGGCGGCCCACGCCTCGAGCAGGCGCATGCGCACGCCGGAGCCGGCGCGCACGGGGATCAACACCGTCGCGCTCGGGTCGTACAACGGCCCCGAGATCGCCACCGGCCCCAGGCGCGCCACACCGCTCGCGTGCAGCCCGATCGTCGACGACCCCGGCCCGGCAAGGTGGAGCACAGCCCGGGGCAACGTGCGCCGGACGAGCGGCCACACCTCGCGAACCAGCCAGCGGGCGCCGTCGCGGTTCGGCCACCAATCGAACGAGCCGAGACAGAGGAACGGCGGGTCACCGGCGAGTTTCGCCGCGCCGGCGCCCGGGACGGCGGGCGCGATCGGCGGGAGGACCTCGACGCGGGCCTCGGGGGCCTCCCGCCGGAGGTCGGCCGCGTCGGGCTCGGAGATGGCCGCCACCAGGTGAGCACGCCGGCAGGCCTCGGCCTCGATCCGCGCCAGCGCTCTCGCCTCGCCGCGGAGGGCGAGCGAGAACGCGGCCGGGACGACGCGGGCAAGTTGATAGAGGATGTGCGACTCCACGTTCTGCTGGCGCAGCACGACCGGAAGCTGCCTCTCCAATCCGGGGATCAGCCACGAGAGGTGGACTTGCTCGATGTGCACGAGGTCCGGCCGGAACCGGCGGACCTCGTTGCCGACGGCTTCCTCCAGACGGGGGAGGACCCACCGCCCGACCACCATCGAGCGGCCGGCAACGGCACGCGGCGCCACGGCCAACCATGGCCGGGGCGTCGCACGGACCGCGCGGACGAGTGGGTGGTGCCCGTTGCCTCCGCCCGCGCCGTCGACCGGCGCCACCAAGCGCACGGCGACGCC
>JAKAFI010000029.1 GCA_021818005.1 Acidobacteriota bacterium
CAGCCGGCTGCTCGTGTTCGACGGTCTCGAGACCACGGTGGCGGGACGAACGCTGGCGCCGCTGCGTCGGCTCCGCCTCGACTTCGAATCGGCCGCCGTCGGCGCCGAGCCCGGTTGGGAGGGCAGCTTCGCCAAGGTGTTCGAGCTCGTGCCCGGAGCGCGGATCGGCGGGCGGGCGCGGCCGGGCGAGCCGGTCGAGCTGCGCCTCGACCTGGTGACCGACCGCGGACGGCGCATGACCTACCGCGACCGCGCCGACGCCGACGCCGGCGGTGCGTTTGAGTTCACGGTCCCGTACGCGACCGCGGGGGCGGCCACCGACGTCCGCGCGGTCGGGCCGTACCGGATCACGACGCCGGGGCGTGCGGCCGAGGCGACCGTCACCGAGGCCGAGGTCGCCGCCGGCCGGCCGGTCGCGGTCGAACTCGCCGCCGTGGCTCGCCGCTGAGCACGGCCCGCCCGCACACGGTAGAATCACCGGTTCGGGAGGGCCGTTGGATCGACTGGCAACGTTGCTCGCGGATCTCGACGAGGACCAGGTGCAGGCCGTGATGCACGGCGAGGGGCCGCTCCTCGTCGTCGCCGGGGCGGGGTCCGGCAAGACACGGGTGCTCACCTACCGGATCGCGGCGCTGCTGGAACGCGGCCTCGCCTGGCCGCACGAGGTGCTGGCGGTGACGTTCACCAACAAGGCGGCGCGCGAGATGTCCGAGCGCGTCGAGCGGCTGGTCGCCGGCGGGCTGCGCGGCGGCTTCGTCGGGACGTTCCACCGCTTCGCCTTGCAGCTGCTGCGCAACCACCCGGCCGAGGCCGGCCTGCCGCCGCGGTTCGCGATCGCCGACGAGGACGAGCAGCGCCTCGTGCTCGACCGCATCCTCAAGCGGCTCGACGTCCCGGCGACCCGCCTGTCGGTGCGGGCCGCCCGTTCCCGCATCTCCGCCGCCAAGAACGCGCTCGTCGGTCCCTCGGCGCTGGCGGGCCGGGCGCGGGGCGACGCGGAGCGACTCCTCGCCGAGGTGTACGAGGCGTACGAGGCCGAACTGCGCGGGGCCGGTGCGGTGGACTTCGACGACATGCTGCAGCTCGCGGTCGACGTGCTCGAGCGCCACGAGGCGCTGCGCAAGGGGTTGTCCGGGCGCTTCCGTTGGCTGCTGGTGGACGAGTTCCAGGACACCAACCTGGCGCAGGCCCGCCTGGTGCGGCTGCTCGGCGGCCGGCAGCCGAACCTGACCGCGGTCGGGGACGAGGACCAGTCGATCTACCGCTGGCGCGGGGCCGAGGTCGAGAACATCCTTGCCTTCGAGGAGACGTACCCGGGCGCGCGGGTGGTGACGCTGGGGCGCAACTATCGCTCCGCCGCGCCGATCCTGCGCGCCGCCGCGGCGGTGATCGAGCGCAACCCCAGGCGCCGCCCGAAGCGGCTCTCCTCCGAAGTCGGCGACGGCGCGCCGGTGGCCGTCTACCTCGCCGCCGACGAAGGCGACGAGGCGCGGTTCGTGGCCGACGAGATCGCGCGCCTGCGCGCCTCGACGCCGGCGGGCGAGATCGCGGTGCTGTTCCGGGTCAACGCCCAGTCGCGGCCGTTCGAGGCGGAGATGGTGCGCCGGGCGATGCCGTACGTCGTCGTCGGCGGCACCCGGTTCTGGGAGCGCAAGGAGGTGCGCGACGCCCTCGCCTACCTGCGCCTGCTCGTCGCCCCCGACGACGCGCTCGCATTCCGGCGGGCGATCCACGTTCCGGCGCGCGGGATCGGGCAGGTTGCGATGGACCACCTCGAAGCCGCCGCAGCGGCGCTCGCTGTGGCTCTCCCGGAGGCAGCACGCCGGCTCCCCGAAGCGCTCTCGCCGCGCGCGCGGCAGGCGCTGGCCGAGTTCTTCGCGCTCCTCGACGCGCTCCGCGCGCTCGCGGGGAGCGTGGCGCCGGCCGAGGTCGTGCGCGAGCTGCTGGAGCGCTCGGGTCTGGCGGCGCAGTACGCCTCCGGCGACGAGGACGACCGCGCGCGCCGCGCCAACCTCGATCAGCTGGTCGCGGCCGCGGCGGAGGCGGGGGAGCGCGGCGCCGACCTCGGCGGGTTCCTGGACGAAGTGGCGCTGCTCACCGACGCCGACACCCGCCGGGAGGGCGACGCCGTCCAGCTCTCCACGCTGCACGCCGCCAAGGGGCTCGAGTTCGACGCGGTCTTTCTCGTCGGGATGGAGGACGGCTTGCTGCCGCTGCGCCGCGAGGGCAGCACCGACGCGGACGAGGAGGAGGAGCGCCGCCTCGCCTACGTCGGGATGACGCGGGCGCGCCGCCGCCTCGTCCTGACCTCCGCCAGGGTGCGCCGGATCAACGGCCAGCTCCTCGCCGGACGGCCGTCGCCGTTCCTACTCGACGTTCCGCGCGAGGTGGTCGAGGACCGCGCCGCGGCGTTCGGCCGCGACCCGTTCCGCACCCACGCCCCCCACCCGCACCAGCAGGTGGCCAGGTCGGCGGCGCCCGATCCTCACACGCCTTTCGAGCCCCGAGCCCCGAGCCCCGGGCCCCGGCCTTCAACTAAGCACCCCGACGGCTGGCGCCCCGGGCTCAAGGTGCGCCACGCGACGTTCGGCTCGGGGGTCATCCTGCAGGTGCAGGGGAGCGGCGCCCAGACCCGGCTGGTGTGCTTCTTCGACCGCGCCGGCCGCAAGACGCTGATCCCGTCGCTGGCGCACCTCGAGCGCGCCTGACGGCCGCCGGCTCGCCGGGGAGTCCTAGGTGTTGTCCGGCCCCCGTCTTGCCTCGTCGCCGCCCTGGCCGCTCCGCCCCTTGAGGACACCCTCCCAGATCGACTCGACGGCGCGCTTGCTGCCGAGCCCGATCGCGAGCACCATCGCCAGGGCCATCGAGCCGAACGCGATGAGGAACGCCCACATCACCAGGGTCGGCGCGATCTTGAGCTCTATCAGCGTGACCGCGACGGTGAGCACGAGGACCGCCGCGCGGACGACGCGGGCCGCCAACGTGGCGTGTGCCAGCCCTTCCTCGAAGAGGGCGCGGCGAACCGAGCGGGCGGCGAGCGCGGCCACGCTCGCACCGACCAGGAGGATGAGCCCCGCGAGGATCAGGTCGGGGACGAGGAGCACCAGGCGCTCGAGCAGCCGGGAGAGAACGGTGAGCTGCCAGAGCACGAGGGCGCGGTTGAGGAAGACGAGGAAGGTGAACGCGCCGACCAACCCGCCCACCAGCGTGTAGAGGGCGTGACGCAAGTCTCCCTTGCCCAGGGCCCGGCCCCACCGGAAACGCTCGGCGACCCGGTGCAGGCGGAGCCAGATGAGGATGCGCACGACGATCTTCGCCGTGAGCCAGGACACGAGCAAACCGACGACGAGCACAAGGAGCCCGGAAACCAGCGCCGGGAGGAACGCGACGATCGTGGCCAGGGCGTCGCGCAAAGAGAGCAGGGGTTGTTGCGGCATCGGCAGCTCCCTCCTATACGAGCCAACGCTTGGGGTCGGCGGGCATCTCGTACACGATGGCCACCGGTCTGACGGTGCGGTCGGCGAGTTCGAGAGGCAACGCGTAGCCGAGCAGGTGCTCGAGCAGACCGGCCTCGGTGCCGCCGAGAACGATGAGGTCCGCGCCCCGCGACTCGCGCAGCACGCCGGATACGACTTCCGAGGACCGCACGACGCGGACGTCCCCCGGGGAGGCGGCGTGGCCGACCGCCTCGGTCACGGCGCGGCGAGCCGCATCGACGTCGGCCTCGGAGGCCTCCGGGGCCACCACGTGGACGACACGCAGCGATGCCGCAGCAGTGACCGCCAAAGCATGCCCGATCTCCACCGTCAACTCGCTGTTGGGACCGGCCTCGAACGCGAGGAGAACGGTGTTCAGCTTCGCGGGCCAGCGCTCGGCGCCGATCTCGATGACCTGCGCCGGGCTGGAGCGGACCACTCGGTCGACGAGGGTCGCGGCGAGGCGCTCGAGGGCGGAGGTCCTGCGGGCCCGCCCGAGCACGATGAGGTTGCACTCTTCGGCGAGCGCCGTTTCCACGATCCCGTAGGAGATTCGATGGGACACCGAAACCAACGACCGGACCGGGACGCCTTGCTCGCCGCAGCGGGCGACGGCCCCCTCGAGGTCGCCCCGGATGCCGCCGACCCGATCGACGCCAACCGCGAGGATCTCGCCCTCGGGCACCTCGAGGACCGAGAGTGCCACGACCTCGCCGTCGTAATGCTTCGCGATGGCGCCGGCGGCGCCGAGGATCGCCTGGGCGTGTTCCGGGTCGCCCACGCACGCGAGGATCCGGTACTTGTGCCGGGTTGCCGCCTCCCGCCCGGCGGCGACCCTGGCGTGGGCGCGGTCGCGCTTGCGCGCATACGCGTAGAAGATGGCCAGTCCGCCGCCGATCCAAGCGAGGGCGGAGAGCCAGGCCTTGGGGCTGTAGGTGAAGAGCTGCACGGCGAGAGCGAGCTGCAGAACGATGCCGATGATCGGAACCAGCGGAACCCAGGGCACCCTGAACCCGCGGTCGAGATCCGGCCGTTTGCGGCGCAGCACGATGAGGACGAACAGGACCTGGATGAAGAGGAGCAGGAACATGATGTCGCTGGCGCTGGCGACGGCTTCGATCGGCAGCGCCACGGCCATGAAGGCAATGAGGACGGACGACGCCAGAATCGCCCAGTGAGGCGTCTTGCGCCGCGCGTGGATCCTGCCGAAGAACGAGGGCAGGTTGCGGTCGCGCCCCATGGCGAACGACACGCGGGAGGACGAGTAGATCGTGGCGTTGAGGGCGCTCAGCGTCGAGAGCAACCCGCCGATCAGGATGATCACGGCGCCGCCGGGGAACAGTCCGCGCGCCACGTCGACGAGGGCCGTTTCCTTATGGAGCCCGAGGAATTTCCAGCTCGGCATCCCGTCGGCATGCACCGCCCCGAGCGCCGCGAACGCGACGAGCAGGTAGATGGGGATCACGATCGCCAGCGAAAGGAAGACGGCCCGGGGGACGTTGCGCTTCGGGTTTCTGACCTCCTCGCTGCACTGGGCGATGATCTCGTACCCTTCGAAGGCGATGAAGGTGAGCCCCATGGCGGTGAACACGCCGCCGTAGCCGTTGGGGAGGAAGTCCTTGAAGGGGATCTCCCAGTCGGGACGACGCAACGTGACCCAGACGCCGAACGCGACGAACACCGCGAGGATCGCGATCTTGGCCAACGTGACGACGTTGCCCGCCTTCCCCGTCTCCGCGGCGCCGCGATAGTTGATGAACGCGAACAGCGCCACGACCGCCACCGCGAGCCACTTTTCGAGCGGCATCATCGGGGTCTCGACCAGCTTGACGCCGATGACCGGGAGTACGAGTCTGAAGTACGCCCCGAAGCCGAGCGCGTAGAGAGAGCAGGCGACCGCGTGGGCGAACCAGGACATCCACCCGCTCATGAACCCCTGCGGGTCCGGCAGGCCGGTCTTGACCCAGAGGTAGCCCCCACCGGCGTCGTGGAAGGAGGAGCCGAGCTCGGCGTAGGCGGCGGCCGCGAAGAGCGTGACGAACCCATTGAGCAGGAAGGCCAGCATCAGGCCCGGCCCGGCGACTCCCGCGGCGATGCCGGTGAGGACGAAGATACCGGCGCCGATCATCGCCCCGACGCCGATCATGGTGATGTCGAGGAGCCCCATCTCCCGGCTGAGGCGGACCTCGGAGCTAGACGCCACGGTTTGGTCTCCGAGTTCGATTCTCTCATACGCCGTCAGATCCTTGCGGCGAAACACGCCGGGGACGGGCCCGGGTGGAGGGCAAACACGCGCAGCGGCGCAGCTGGTCCGGATGGCGCCGGCCGATCCGGGCGGCTAAGATGAACGAGTCGCTGCCGCCAATGAGTTGTGCCTCACCGTGGCAGAGGCTGCCCGTGGCGGCAGCAGGCGGGTGGCCGGGGTGCGGTCGCCGGGGATGGGAGGTGGACGGTGTTTCGCATCCGAAGAATCTACGACGCCGTCCTGCCGTTGAACCAGGAGGCGCTCCGGCAGGTGCAGGCGATCCTCCGGGAGCAGTTCCCGTACGTTTCTGAGGACGAGGTCGAGGCGCTCCCCGAGAAGCTGCGCAACCCGATCAAGTATCGCTTCCGGTCGCTCGGGTTTGTGGCGGACGATTGGCAGGGGAGAGTGCAGGGGTTCGCACTGCTCATGCACGAACCCAAGCTCAACTTCTGCTTCCTCGACTTCATCTCGGCCGGCGCGCGATTGGAGGGGCGGGGCGTGGGAGGGGCGCTCTACCAGCGTGTCCGCGACGAGGCCATCGCGCTGAACGCGGTCGGCATCTTCTTCGAGTGCCTCCCGGACGATCCCGTCCTCTCGCGCGATCCGGTCGTGCGCCGGCAGAACGCGAACCGGCTGCGGTTCTACGAGCGCTTCGGCGCCCGCCCGATCGTCGGTACCCGGTACGAGACGCCGGTGAAACCGGACAGCGACAACCCGCCGTATCTGGTGTTCGACGGACTGGGCCGCGGCGCACCGTTGCGGCGCGACTACGCCCGTGCGGTCACGCGGATCATCCTCGAAGCGAAGTACGCGCACCTCTGCCCGCCCGCCTACGTCGCAATGGTGGTCGAATCGTTCGCAGACGACCCCGTCCGCTTGCGGGAGCCTCGCCACGTCACACAGGAACGGCCTCTTTCCGTTCCCGCACATCGCTCGGCGGACCAGCGCATCGTCCTCGTCGTCAACGATCGGCATCATATCCATCACGTCCACGAACGCGGCTACGTGGAGTCCCCCGTGCGGATCAACTCGATACTCCGTGAGCTCGAACGCGTGGACCTCTTCCTCCGCGTCTCGCCTCGCCACTTCGGCGAACAGCACATCCTTGACGTCCACGACCAGGGGTTCGTGACCTACTTCAAGCGCATCTGCGAGGATCTCCCGCCGGGCAAGTCGATATACCCCTACGTGTTCCCGATCCGCAACGTGGCGCGCCCACCCAAGGAGCTGGCCGTGCGCGCCGGCTACTACTGCATCGACACGTTCACCCCATTGAACCGCAACGCGTTTTTGGCCGCCAAGCGGGCCGTGGACAGCGCCCTGACGGCGGCCGAGGAGATCCTCCACGGGGCGCGCCTCGCGTATGCGCTCGTCCGGCCTCCGGGTCACCACGCGGAGCGTCGCACGTTCGGCGGCTTCTGCTACTTCAACTCGACGGCGGTGGCGGCCCACTACCTCTCGGCTCTCGGCAAGGTGGCGATCCTCGACGTGGACTACCATCACGGCAACGGCCAGCAGGACATCTTCTACGAGCGGGGCGACGTTCTGACGGTCTCCATCCACGGTCACCCCCGCTTCGCTTACCCGTACTTCTCCGGGTTCGAAGAGGAGCGCGGCGCGGGGAACGGGCTCGGGGCCAACGTCAACATCCCGCTGGGCGAACACCTGGACGGTGAGGGCCACCGCAAGGCCTTGGCGACCGCGTTGCGCCGGATCCGGCAGTTCGGTCCGCAGTTCCTCGTCGTGGCGTTCGGGCTCGACACCGCGAAGGGGGACCCCACGGGGAGCTGGAGCCTCAACGCGCGTGACTTCGAAGCGAGCGGCGAGATGATCGGAGCGCTCGGGCTGCCCACGCTGGTCATCCAGGAGGGCGGGTACGACCATCGGGTCATCGGCGTGAACGCGCGGAACTTTTTCCAGGGTCTCTGGATCGCCCACGAGAGGTCGGTAATTTCGAGGTAGCGCCGTCCCGACCGGACCGCTCACCGGCGGATCAGTGTCGCGACCTTCCCGACGGTGAGGCCCTGGACGAGGATCGAGAACACCACGACGCCGTACGTCAGGCCCACGACGACGTCGCGCCACGGGGTGGCCGGGAGGGAAAGGGCGAGCGCCACGGAGATCCCTCCGCGCAGCCCTCCCCAGGTCATCACCCGGACCGTGAACGGCGGGAACGTGCGCACCACGCGCATCGCGAGCACCGGCACCCCGACGGATGCGAAACGGGCGGCAAGGACGAGGGGAATCGCCGCGAGGGCGGCGAAGAGGTTGGTGGCGTTGAAGCGGATGACGAGAAACTCGAGCCCGATGAGGACGAAGAGGACCGCGTTGAGGATCTGGTCGGTTACCTCCCAGAAGGTGTCGAGGTGCTCGCGCGTCCGGTCGGACATCGCGAACGTCCGTCCCTGGTTGCCGACGAGCAGACCTGCGACGACCATGGCGATCGGCCCCGAGGTATGCAGCTGCTGGGCCAGGGAGTACCCGCCGGTCACCAGGGCCAGCGTGATCAACACCTCCACCGTGTAGTTGTCCACGCTCTTGAGCATCCGGTAGGCGACGGCACCCAGGAGCACGCCGAACGCGACGCCGCCGACGGCCTCCCTGAGGAATAGCTGCAGGACGGTGGCGGCAACGGTGCCGCCTGCCAACCCACCGTGAGCCACGCCGAGGACGATGGTGAAGACGACGACGCCGACGCCGTCGTTGAACAGCGACTCGCCCGTGATGAGCGTTTCGATATCTTTGGGGACGCGGGCGCGTCGGAGGATGGCGAGCACCGCGATCGGGTCGGTGGGCGAGATCAGCGCGCCGAAGAGGAGCGCGGCGCCGAACGGCAGTCCGAGTCCCGCAAGGCGGGCGCCCGACCACGTCAGGGCGGCGACGAAGCACGTGGAGAGCACGACGCCCACCGTTGCCAGGATGAGGATCGGCCACCGCTGTGGCGAGAGGTCGGTAAAGCTGACGTGCAGCGCGCCGGCGAAAAGAAGGAAGCTGAGCATCCCCTTCATGAGGATTTCGTTGAGAGTGAACGTGTCGAGCAGCCGCGCGCTCCCCAGATCGAGGCCGCCGGCGGCGATCGCGACCGAAACAAGTGAGGCGATCAGCGCCCCGAGCATGACGCCGATCGGCGTGGGCAACTTCAGGAGCCTCTCGTTCGCGTATGCGAGAACGGCGGTGAGGCTGATGAGGGCGGCAGCGGTTGCGAAGGCGCTCACCGTCCAAGTCTAGGCGATCGTCGCGTCCGGAGGTGGCGGAACGCGGTGGCCCGGGGGGGTTCGGACGGGAGTATGCTCTCGGCGGAGCGATGGGAGAGCCGCTCGCGCCGGCCGCCGAGCGAGCGCCGTCATGCAAGAGCTGATAGATCTCCTCGCCGCCCGTTGGTGGCCTGCGCACGGGCTGGACGCATGTCTGCTCCTGGCAGAGTTCCTTGCCCTGCTGACGATCCCGTCGGTGCTCATCCAGCGGCGTGGCCGCCCACAAGCCGCGCTGGCGTGGGTGCTCGGTCTGATCGCCGTTCCCTTCGCAGGCGTGCTGATCTGGTGGGGGATCGGCCGCTCGCACCTGCTGCGCAGGCGACGCCGACGGCAATCGGCTCGCGCGCGGATCTCCCCGGGTCTCCGGGCGGTCGGCACACGGAAGCAGCCGGCATCCAGCGTGGACCTCCTGCCTGCCCTTCATCTCCCTGCGGACGAAGCGCTCGACGTCTTCCCGGCTGTCGGTGGCAACGGCGTGAAGGTGCTCGTCGATGGCGGCGAGACCTACGCTGCCATCGACCGCATCGCGCGCAGCGGGCGCCATCATGTCCACTTCCTGTTTTACGCCTGGCAACCGGACGATGTCGGCCGTCACTTTCGCGACGTGCTTGCGCGGCGTGCTCAAGACGGTGTGCAGGTCCGCGTCCTCTGCGATGCCGTAGGCAGCTCGCGCTTGAGCCGTCGGTTTTTGGAGCCGCTGCGCCGGGCGGGTGGCAAGGTCGCGTTCTTCATGCCGACCCGTCTCCTGCGCCGGTCGCTGACCCTCAATTTCCGCAACCACCGGAAGATCGTCGTGGTGGACGGGAACGTCGGCTACGCCGGCGGCCTGAACATCGGTGCGGAGTACACGGGAGAGTGGCGGGACCTTGGCCTCCTCCTCTCCGGGCCGGTCGTCGGGCAGCTGCAAGAGGTCTTCGCGGACGACTGGTTCTTCGCGACAGGCGAGAACCTCGCCGCCGGCGAGTTCTTCCCCGAGGCTTCGACCGCCGGGGAGGACGTGCTCGGGAGGGAAGGCGTGCATCACGGGGCGATCTGCCGACTGATCGCCGGCGGGCCCGACGCCCTCCACAACGCGACGCACGACACCTTCCTCATCGCGGCCAACCAGGCGAGGCACCGGATCTTCATCACGACGCCGTACCTGATCCCGGGGCCTGCGATTCAGGCCGCGTTGCGCACCGCCGTCTACCGGCGTCTGGACGTCCGCCTGCTCGTGCCCCGCACCCCCGACGTCTGTCTCACCCGGCTCGCCGGGCGATCGTTCTACCCCGACCTGCTGGCCGCCGGCGTGCGGATCTTCGAGTACCTGCCGGGGACGCTCCACCAGAAGCTGTGGGTGTTCGACGATGAGCTCGCCGCCGTCGGGAGCGCAAACCTCGACACTCGCAGTTTCAGGCTGAACTTCGAGGCCTGCTGCTTCATCCAGAGCCGTTCGGTCAACGCGGAGCTTGCCGAACTGTTCCTTCGGGATCAGGCCCTGAGCGAGGAGGTGACGCCGGCGTCCGTAAAGGCCGCAGGAAGGTGGGAGGAGTTCAAGGAGGCAGTGGCGAACCTCCTCAGCCCCCTGCTCTGAGGCGAAGCGTCGTGCGTCACCGCCTCAATTGGCGCGACCGAACGTGGCGCCGCCGGTTGACCCCGAACCTGCGGGGGGACGCAGCGACGATGAACGCTTCCCGCCTCGGGGGTCGGCAGCACCTGTTTGCCACCCGCCGAAACAGTGGTCACCTGCGTCAGGCCGTGTTCAACCGCACGACGAGCACCGAGCACGCGGCACTCCGCGCCACGATCTCGGTCACGCTGCCGAGGAGCAGGCGCGGAAGGCCGGTCCGGCCGACCGTGCCGACCACGATCAACTCCGCCTGGATCTGATCCGCGTGGCGGATGATGGCCGGAGCGGCCGGGCCGAAGGCGACGACGCGGTCACCGTCGATCCCGTAGCGGGAGAGCGCGCTCGCCAGCTTGCCGTCCACGGTTTCGCGCAGCTCCTCCTGGATCCCGGCGGAAAACCCGAAGGGCGCGGTTGTGAGAGGTTCCGGCATTCCCTCGGCGAGACTCAGGCCGAGATCGATGCTGTGGAAGATCGTCAGCTGTGCGCCGGTGCGCCGGGCTTCCTCACCCGCGGCGGCAACGGCCGGCAAAGACGGATCGGAGAAGTCCGTCGCGACCAGAATCCTGCGGCTCTTCGGGGAGCGCCGCGCCACGAGCACGGGGCAGTGGGCGTGACGGAGGACCCGCTCGGCCACGCTGCCGAGCAGGGTGCGGCTGAGGCCCGTGGCCCCGCGGGCGCCGACGACAAGGAGAGCGGCCCCACGCTCTTCGGCCCGGCGGACGATGACGGCATGGGCGGGGCCGTCCTCGACCAACACCTCGAACTCGCCGGGCTGGCGCCCGGTCAGCGCCGTCACCCGCACCTTGACCCGATCGATGGCGTCGCGCTGCAGGGCTGGGGCGGCGTCGGCCATCTCCTGCCCGAATTGGGGAAACAGCGGGTCCGTCCGCAGAGGGTTGGGTATGACATGAAAGACGCTCAGGGTGGCGCCTGCCGACCGCGCCCGTTCATCCGCCTGCCGGACGGCCTCGTCCGCCGCCTCACTGAAATCGGTCGCCACGACGACTCTTTCAGCCATGAGAACTCCTTCGCAACAAAGCGTACCACTCCTCACCACGTCCACGGCGGCTCGGCTCCCTGCGGGGCCCCGCTTCACGGCGAGTGAGGTTGCGATTGCGGTCTCGGTCCGCTAGCCTGGGAAGGCTATGGGTGAGGTGCGCCGCATCGTCGCGGTGCCCCCCGAGGCGCTTGCAGTCGACACGGCAGGTCATCCGGCTCGCGGGGCACCCGAAAGGGGCCGGGTGATCCTCGTCTCGAACCGCCTGCCTGTGACCATTCTGCTCCGCGCCGGTGCGCCCGAGATCCAACCCTCGTCGGGGGGGCTGGCGGTTGCACTCTGGCCGCTTCACCGGGGAGGCGACGGCCTGTGGGTGGGGTGGCCCGGTGAGTTGACCGGTGGCAAGGCGTCCGAGCGGGCGATCATCTCGAAGCTGCGCAGCGAGAGGCTTGCGCCCGTCATCCTCGACTCCAGGCTCGTGAACGACTTCTACCACGGTTTCTCCAACTCGACTCTTTGGCCGCTGCTCCACTACTTCAGCCACCTTGCGGTCCTCGACCGCACGTGGTGGGAATCGTACCGGCGCGTGAACGAGATGTTCGCGGACGTGATCGAGAAGCTTGCACGGCCCGACGACACCATCTGGATCCACGACTATCACCTGATGTTGTTGCCGGGGATGGTGCGCGAGCGATTGCCCGGGACCCGGATCGGCTTCTTCCTGCATACGCCGTTCCCGTCTGCCGAGATCTTCCGCATCCTGCCGTGGCGGAGGGAGGTCCTCCACGGGATGCTGGGTGCCGACCTCGTCGGGTTTCACGTCTACGACTACCTCCGGCACTTCCGGGTCGCGGCGATGAGGGTCCTGGGGCTGGAGGGGGAAGCCGATCGCCTGATCATGGACGGCAGGGTCGTGCGCCTCGGAGCATTTCCAGTGGGGATCGAGGCCAGCCGCTACTGGCGCACGGCCACGCAGGATCCGGAGGCGCTCGCGCGCCTGGAAAGCCTCCCCGGAGAGCTCAAGGGTCGCCAGTTGATTCTCGGCGTCGACCGGATGGATTACACCAAGGGAATCCCGGAGCGCCTTGCCGGGTATGAACGCTTTCTGGAGCGCTTTCCGAGATACCACGGGCGGGTCGAACTGATCCAGGTCGGCGTCCCCACCAGGACCCACGTCACGCACTACAGGATCTTGAGGCAACGCGTCGAGGAGATCGTGGGGCGGATCAACGGTCGATTCGGGACGCCCGACTGGACGCCGGTGAAGTACATCTTCCGGCCGATCTCCTTTGGGCGGCTTTGCGCCCTGTACCGATACGCCAGCATCGCGCTGGTGACGCCGTTGCGCGACGGGATGAACCTCGTTGCCAAGGAGTACATCGCCTGCAAGGACCATGACGGCGACGGCGTCCTCATTTTGAGCGAGTTCGCGGGCGCGGCGGCCGAGCTCGGCGAGGCGCTCCTAGTCAACCCGTTCGATCCGGAAGAGGTCGCCGGAGCGATTCAGCATGCCTTGACGATGCCGGTTGCGGAGCGGAAGGTGCGCCTCAACAGTCTGCTGGTCCGGGTCTGGCAGGGGGATGCGCGTCCCTGGGGGGACACGTTCCTCGGCGCCCTCGCCGCGTGTGAGAGTGGCGCCGACATCTATCCCCCACGCCTCGGGGAGCGCGAGCGGGACGAGATGCTCGTGGCCTGGAAGAAGGCCGCGGGGCGCGCCCTGGTCCTCGACTACGACGGCACACTGCGTGCGATCGCCCCACGACCTGACCTGGCCAGACCGGATCGCCCCCTGCAGCAGCTCCTGCGGTATTTGGGCAAGCTGCCGGGCGTTGAGGTTCTGGTGGCAAGCGGAAGGGATCGCGAGACGGTGGATCGATGGCTTGGCGCCCTCCCGATTGCCCTAGCGGCGGAGCACGGGCGTTGGCTGCGCGACCCCGAGCGCGGGTGGGAGGACATGCTCGGCGGCCAGAGCCCAATCTGGCTCGCGCGGGTGACCGAGATCCTCGAGCAGGCGGCCGCGGTGACGCCGGGAAGCTTCGTCGAGCCGAAATCGGCCTCGGTGGCCTGGCACTACCGCGGTGCCGACTTCGAGCAGGCGGACCTCCGCGGCAGAGAGCTGGAAGAGCGGCTGGGAGAGCTGTGGGAGGATCCGCCCCTCGAGGTGGTTCATGGAAAGAAGGTGATCGAGGTGAGAGTACAGGGAGTGAGCAAGGCCAGCGTGTTGCTGACCTGGCTCGCTCGCCGGCCACCGGTCGGGTTCCTGCTCGTCGCGGGCGACGACCAGACCGACGAGGAGATGTTCGAGAGGCTGCCGCCGAGCGCCTGGAGCATGCACGTGGGTTCGAAGTCATCGCGCGCGCGCCTCTCCCTGCCCGACCCGGCGGCGCTGCGAAATCTGCTGCATCTGCTCGGCGAAGTTCCCGTCGAGGTTGGGCCGTGAGCGCGAGGCCGTTCCGCTTTCGCGACGCCGTGCGGCTGACCTGCCCGACGGGCGTGTCGGCCGCAACGCTGCGGGAGTTCCGCGACGTCGTGGAGCGGGTGGAGCCGCGGGTACTCCACCACCACTTGCGGGAAGTCCCTCTGCGGTTCACGTTCACGTTCTGGGACTATCCGAACGACTTTGCGATCTGGGCCGCCAATGCCCTCGAAAACCGGGCGCTTGCGGAGCGTTTGTCGGTCCTTGACGCCTTCCACGAACGCGACATCGAACTCCTGCGGGAACGCGTCCTCGACGCGGTCGAGCTCGCCCTTGGGGAGGATGGCAGCACCCGTCCGGTGCCTTCCGGACAGGAGTTTCACTTCTCCTCGTCGATTGCAGTCGAGCTCGACCTCGGGGTCGAGGCGGGCGCCGTCCCCGAACTGATCGCGCAGCTGAGGGTCGTGCCGGCGACGTCCCTGTACTACCACCTCTTCGAAGGTCGGCTGCGCTCGCCCAAGGGTTGGGACGACATCTCGCTTTGGCTGTTCGAGTCGGGGTTTTCGGCGCCTGCGCATCGGCTGCGCGACCTCGACATCTACATGGCCTCACTCGAGTCGTGCCGTCGAGTGGTGATCGAGCTGCTCGAGAGGGACCTGTCGTGAAGGCAGCACTCGCCGACGGGGCGGTCCTCGCGGTCGAGCCGTACCTGGACCATGTGCCGCGCTGGGTCGAGAACGAGCTCCAGTGCCTGGCGGCGCCGTTTCGCGGTGCGAGTGTCGTGCACGTCAACGCGACGGCGGTAGGCGGCGGCGTTGCCGAGATCCTGCAGCGGCTGGTCCCGTTGCAGCGAGGCCTTGGGCTGGACGCACATTGGTTCGCCATCGACGGGGACGCCGATTTCTTCCGCACGACGAAGAAGGTCCACAACGCGCTGCAGGGCCAGGAGCAGACGATCTCCCCCGCGGAGTGGGACCACTACCTCGAGGTCAACCGGGCCAATCTGGCCGAACATGAGGCCGTTTTTCGACGGGCGGACTTCGTCATCGTCCACGACCCGCAGCCAGCAGCCTTGCTCACGCTCCTCGGCCAGCCCAGCGGGCGCTGGGCCTGGCGCTGCCACATCGATCTCTCCAACCCCCAGCGAGGCACCTGGCGCTATCTCAGGGACCTCGTCAACCCATACGGCGCAAGCGTCTTCTCCCTCGCCGCGTTCGCACGGAGGTTGGACCATCCGCAGGTCGTGATCCCGCCTGCGATCGATCCCCTGACCGAGAAGAACCGGCCGCTCGACGAAGGCGCCGTGAAGGAGGTCTGCCGCGGCTTCGGGATCCGCTTCGACCTGCCGTTGTTCGTCCAGGTTTCCCGGTTCGATCGCTTCAAGGACCCGCTCGGCGTGGTTGCTGCGTTCCGCCTACTGCGCCGCCATCGCGAGGCGACGCTCGTCCTCGCCGGGGGTGGGGCGAGCGACGACCCGGAGGGGCAGGAGGTGCTGGCAGAGGTACGCCGGGCCACCGCCGACGATCGTGATGTCCTGGTCCTGGAGCTTCCGCCGGACGCCAACCTGGAGGTCAACGCCCTTCAGCGCGCGGCAACCGTCATCGTGCAGAAATCGCTGCGCGAGGGCTTCGGGCTGGTGGTGACGGAAGGTCTGTGGAAAGGTAAGCCGGTCATCGGCGGCGCCGTCGGGGGGATCACCCTTCAGGTTCGGGACGGTTTCACAGGGTATCTGGTCCGGACCGTGGAGGGCTGCGCCTACCGGATGCGCCAGTGCCTGCGACACCCGAATCGGGCCCGGACCATGGGAAAGCGCGGGACGGAACTGGTCCGAGGACATTACCTGATCACGCGACAGCTCCGCGACTCGCTCGTGCTGCTCACCCTGCTGCGCGGCGGCACGACCGCGGGCCAAGCGGCGCGCCTCAACTGAGTTCCGGCCCAAGAACTCGTATCGGGGGTGAAGATGTCGAATCGAAGCTCATTGCATCGCGGCGACATTGTCCGCGGCGCGGCCGTCCTGGCGATGCTGGCGTGCCTCGTGGCGGTCGATCTTTCGGCACAGCAGGCAGTCAGCATCGCCCTGCGTAACAGCATCAACCCAGGCCTGTACGTTCCTCCCCCGCAAGTGTCCCGGCGCACTCCGGCGGCGTCGTGGCGGTCCTTCCTCAATCTGGGGCGTGCGGGCCTCTGGGGGGCGGCGGCACACCTTCTCGATCTCACCGAGGTCCCGCCGAACGAGCAGCGTGCGGTCGGGGCCGAGGTCGCCGAGAAGCTCTTCGACGTGGTCGAGAAGCTTGGCCTTGGCGAAGACGCGGTCGCCGAGAACGATCCGAAAGGACCACAGGTCGACGGCGAGCCGACGAACTCGGTCGTGGCCGCGAGCTTCCGCCGTTCGGGCATCGCGGGCGAGATCTGGTTGCGGCGGACGAAAGATGCGAAGACCGGTGAGCTCGCCTGGCTGTTCACGCGCCGGACGGTCTCGAGCGCCCGCTTCTGGTACTCCGTCGTCGTGCAGGGCGAGAGGCCCCTGGGGGCGTTGAACCTCAATCAAGGGCTTGGGCCGGCACCGGCCGGGGTGCGCCGGGCGAACCCGCGTGAAACCGTGACGGCGTTTCTCGCCGCCGCCCACGCCGGGGAGTTCCTGACCGCCGCGCAGTACCTCGACCTCAGCGCGATCGCCCCCGCCCGGCAGCCGATCGAGGGCCCGCGGCTCGCGCGGCGGTTCATGCTGGTGCTTCTCCGGACGGGGTGTGTCGACCCCGCCAAGATTTCGAACGATCCGGTCGGCGCGCCGGAACTCGGAGTCGCGGAGAACGAGGAGCGCATCGCCAGCGTCGAGGTGCACGGCGAGCCCGTGGACATCCTTCTGAACCGGCGGTGGAGCTCTGACCAGGACCTAGTCTGGACATTCGCACCCGCCACGGTGGCCGAGATCGACGCGTTGTACTCGGCGCACGGCCTTGGTTGGCCCGGCGACCATATGCCGGTCTTCTTCCTCACCGTCCAGTTCGCGGGCCTCCAACTCTGGCAATGGGTTGCGCTCGTGTTGCTCGCGGCGGTGGGGTGGGGGGTCGCCCGCGTCCTCGGGCACTGGCTCGTCTCAATTCTCGGGGGGATCACGCGTCGGACGAGCGCACGCTGGGACGACGCAATTCCCGGCGCACTCGACGGACCGTTGGGGTTCCTGCTTTGGGCCGCCGTGCTTGCGGTGGCATCCCCCGTCGTGGGGCTGACGCACGGCGTGGAACAGGTCACGCACGTGATGTGGAAGCTCCTCGCTCTGGTTGGTGTCGCCTGGCTGCTTTCGAGGATCGTGGATCTGGCCGCCGAGCGGGTCGGCGCGTCCGGCGACCACAACGCGCTCTCGCTCACGTTCATCCCCGTCGCACGCAGGGTCGCCAAGGTGCTGGTGTTCGCGGTCTTGGTGTTGGTCGCGCTCGACGTGGTGGGGATCAAGGTCGTCGCGCTGCTCGCCGGTCTGGGTTTGGGCGGCCTGGCTTTGGCGTTCGCCGCGCAGAAGACTCTGGAGAACCTCTTCGGAGCGTTTGCGATCGCCGGAGACAGACCGTTCAAGGTCGGTGATTTCGTCCTCATCGACGAAGTCCTGGGAACCGTGGAGGACGTCGGGCTGCGCTCGACCAGGGTGCGCACCCTGGAACGAACGCTGGTCACGATTCCAAACGGCTCGGTTACGAGCGGGCTGATCACGAACTTCTCCGTTCGCGATCGCATGCTGTACCACCCGACGATCGGCGTGGTCTACGGAACGACGCCGGCGCAGATCAGGCTGGTCACCGACGAGATTCGGAAGCTGCTGCTGAGTCACCCGTCGGTCTGGCCGGAGGTGACGCGCTGCCGCTTTGCGGCGTTCGGCGCCTCCTCGCTCGACATCGAGGTGTTCTGCTGGATCGACACCAGCGACTACAACCGGTTCACGGCAGTCTCGGAGGAGTTGAACTTCCGGATCGCCGAGATCGTTGAGAGCGCCGGGACGTCGTTCGCCTTCCCGTCGCGCAGCGTTTACATCGCACGCGAGGGGGGCATCGACAAGGAGCGCGCCGAGGCCGCAGCCGCCGCAGTGGCTCTCCGAGCAGAACGCGGCGAGCTGACCGTGCCCGAACCTTCCCCGGAGCTTCTGAAGGTTTTGTTGG